>NZ_JBFPJH010000082.1:0-13275 GCF_040838255.1 Bacillus sp. C30
GTATAATATGTACTACATATATACATAAAATTTATTGAGAGATGGAGCCGATTTCAATGTTTGAGCAAGCTATCGAAAAAAAACGTGAAAAAATGATCTATTTTGCTGAACGCTACGGAATGACTTCTCAAAAAACAGTAGATTGTAGCCAGGAATTGGACAGGCTCTTAAATGTTGTTTGGCCTATACATACAGATTGCACACATACTCAAATGTTCGAAACACATACGCAATAACGTATGTGTTTCTTTTATTTCGAAAAAATACACATTTTATTGAAAACGCCCATACAATAGTAGAAAAGAAAATTTTAAAAACGAAAGGTGTTTTGTATGCCAGCTATGGTCGGACATATTCGTATCGTTAACATTGGATCAAGTGGTATTTTTCATATTGGAGATGTATTTGCGATTAGGCCTATTAGTTATTCACGCGCTTTTGCCGGAGCCGGTTCATTTAATGTTGGGGATAACGTCTCTGTCTACAATTATCAAAGCTCAACGACCGTCAATGATTCAGATGTAATTGATCAAGCAATAATTGGTTCGAACTAAAGGGGGCGATTGCATTGAATTTTTATGTGAACCAAAGTATCATCATTAACAGCATTAGAATCGATAGCATTACGACCTCTTCCGTTTTTCAAATTGGAACTGCAGGTAGTATTAAAGCTCTTTCTAAATTCTCAAATTCCGGCGGATTTACAGAACCTCTTCGTCCATTACAGGCGAAAGGACAAATTATTTCCATCAAACCATCAACTAGTTCTTCTTAAGGTATCCTTGTCATAAATATATAGCAGGAATATATTTCCCCTCCCTATTGAAAAGGAGGTTTCACAAATGAATCAAGATATATATACTTACCTACACCAACTTCAACAAGCTCTCCAAATACAGCAGCAAACTATTCTAAATCTTGAAGAGCAAGTTCGCCTACTACAAGAAGAGCTTAATGAGTTAAAAAGTCGTCCCTCCTCTTCTATAGGAAAAGTGGAATATAAATTTGATCAATTAAAAGTAGAAAATTTAAACGGCACTTTAAATATTGGCTTGAATCCATTTTCATCAAAGGGGCAACAAATTGAAGATTTTCAAGCGGATACAGAAACATTAAAAGTAAATCCTGAAACAGAAACAAATCCAGACTTTTATCAAGGTATCCTTCAAGAAATGCATCGCTATTTAGATGAAGAAGCATATAGTCGAATTCTCCATTTTGAACAAGAAGAGAGAACGCCGCTTGATGAGATGTATCGACAAATGATGGTGGATGACATAAAAAAACAGATGGAACATAGACTTCCGTATTATTTATCACAAGTTCAATCATATGAGGGTATTTCCTCAGATCCCGATTATTTACGAGACGTCATTATTCAAGCAATGAAACAAGATATTGACAAAGCCTTTCTTTCCTTTATTCAACACATACCAGGCAATTTCCGAAAGGAGTAAGTATGTATGAATTTAAATGTTGTGAACCGCGAGTTAAAAGTAGGGCAGATTAAAATGAACGGGGTTTCTTCTTCCGCATTATTTTTAATTGGAGATGCTAACCTTCTCATCCTTTCTTCTATTCTTGATACGCCATTCGAATCCGTTACAGAGGGACCATTTGTACCATTAGTAACAGATGTCCCTCCGACTCCAGGTTGAGGAGAGGAAAAATTATGCTCCGTCATACTTCAGTTGTACAAAATGTTTCAATCATTTCTATGGGGGTTGCAGCCGTCTTCCAGGCCGGGGATGCTAATCAAATAGAATTAAAAAATAGAGCGATTATCGTTCACCGAGAAATCCCTTGTTATATAAAAGGGGAAGGTCGTTTTGATGCGTTTGAAATCTTTACAGATGAGTACATTACAATTCCAAAGCGAACAACAGATGTAAAACTAAATATTGTAAATGAGTGCCCTTTTATTGAAGTAAATGATGTTCACTTGCGAACGCTTTTAAATTCCGCGTGCTTCCAAATCGGCAATGTTGACTATGTTTTTAATAATTCTCGCACGCTACAAATCCGCCAATTTATTACTGATGAACCTTCCTCTAAATAATTCATATAGTAATTAAAAAGCTTAGTAAAGTAGGTGGATGGTATGCCTTCGGTTGTAGGAAATCTTGTCGTTCAAAACAGTAACGGCTCTTTCAACTTAGGAGATTTTTATAACGTGTCTCCGAAAGAAAATACGAAAGCTTATAACGGATCCGGGGCTTCCAATGTCGGATTTGTCGTCAACACTTTTAGCGGCGTTAGCGCAACAAATACATTTGATTCGGACGTTGCAGACCAAGATCAAATTGGAACAGCGTAAAAAAGAAACAGCTTTAGCTCTATTTTGTGTAGAGCTAGGGCTGTTTCTTTTAATTTTAACATCTTACATATTTACGTTTGAACCCGAGTCTTCCTCTATCAAGTTCTTTATGAATACTTTCGTAAGCATTTAGAAAACTGCTTTTTTTGTTGTCCCGTTTTAGCTCCACTATGCCTACTTCCTTTGCAGTTTCAACTGCCTTTTCATGTAGCGGCACATATGAAATCCCCACAGTGTTTAGAAAATTATTCATAGCGGATTTCGTTCGTTCTGGCGCATCGTGAATTGTATTTTTCACAACTTCTAGCATATTGGTAATCTTACTTTCGGAAAATTCATGGTCTTTTCGATTCCCTAAAAGCCAGCAGTAGCAACTCCATCCCGCTGACATTCTTAGTTCGTCACCACTTGCAATCCATTTATCAGCAACGTCTTGTGCAAAATCTGATTCTGATAAAGTTACTGCCACCACATAATCGGACAGCATATAAAAGTACGCCCCATCCATCCAACGATCAAAATCCGATTCGTTCATAGTTTTTGGATCTGCAATAATGCCTGCAAAGTACATCGCATCATAGTTACCTGTAGCATAAAGCTCTTCAGCTAAACTTTGATTGATTTTTATTTTCTTCGCGATTGGTTTCATAACACCTGTAGCTACGCCAAAAAGTGGCTCCTTTGCACCATTGGATATGTATATTTTTTTAGTTCGTTCCTTACTGAGAGTTTCAAGCTCTTGCATTACTGTTTCAAAATCCATCGTGTTGCACTTCCTTCCTTAATATTATAATCAATTCGCTTATATTCTTGATCCATCTTTTAAATCGTTTTGTCCATCGATTTACGATTTTCAAAATGGGATTTCGTTATACGCGTTTATCTAGCTAATTAATACCGATTATAAAAACTAATCATTAATGAAGATGCTACTCCCCGCTAATGATTAGTTTTTTTATTTAAATGATAATCCCTTATCTTCTAAAGCCGCTCTCAATTTAGGTAAAGATGCTGGCCCTATACCGTGCAGTTTCAAAATTTCTTTTTCACTATACTTTGAAAGTTCTTCTAAAGTATGAATTCCATGGCGCTCTAACGCTCGCCTTGCTGGTGCTGAAAGAAGAGAAAGAAAGCCTTCTTTTGGCTTTCTCTCTTTCTCACAGGTTGGGCAAGTTGGACAATCGCTACTTTTGTAGTACTCATGTCCTTGATCACAAGTTCTTAACGTCGCCATAATCCATAACCTCTTTCTAAGCTCTATTCGTCAATATTTACAACATGATTTCCATCAAAGAAATATAAACATTTCTCTTTCACAGGATGTTTTAAGCTTTTCTCGAGTGCTTTCGCATATAGTGAAAGCTGTACTTTGTATCGGTCTTCTAAAATTGGTTTCGCTTGATCAAATCCGCCTGGGAACTTTCCTTCAATCGTATCTGTTTTAAAGTCGATTAAAGTAATTCCGCCTTCCTCTTCGATCATGCAGTCGATAACCCCTTGGACAAGTATTGATTCGCCTTTCTTCCCTTGCCAATCTTGATACGCTTCTTCTGCTGAAAGCATCATCGTAAATGGTACTTCTCGCTCAACACTTTTTGCTGCTAATACCCTTTTACCTAAGTCACTGTCAAAGAATGAAATTACCTTTTCAATCGCTATTTCTTCAGCTTGTTCAAATGTTAATAGTTCTTTATTTACCATTCTTGCAATTTGTTCTTGAAGAACTTCAATCGTAATTGGTTTCTTCAAATCTACATGCTGCATAACGGCATGGACTGCTGTCCCTCGCTCTGCGTATGTTAGCCCTTTTTTCTCCATAAAGCGCGGACGTGTTTTAATTGGTGCACGAAGTTTTTTAATAAAGGCGTTATCGCTACCTTCTTCAGATTGATAATTTCTCTTTATTTCTGTAACAGACTGTTTCGCACGGTGAGATGTCGCGTCCGCATACCCGTATTCCCACATTAATCTGTCGTACACTTCTTCTTTCCGTTCACTTTCTAACGGAACAGCTTTTTTCTCGCGAAGCGCTTCTAATAACTCTTGTTTCTCTTCTTGAACTGGTTCTGGTGCAAGTAAATCTTTTCCTTCAACAACTTCTACTTTCCAGCTAGCACTATATTCATAAATTTCGCCTGGAATATTTCCTTGTCCTAATTCAAGAAGCCTTTCACTATCACGGTGTCTATATAAGGAAGGTGCAATCCAGTCTAAATAACAAGACGCTCCGGCACGTATATGGTCTGGTAATAACCATTCACTATGCTCCCTTGCATCGAGCCATTTTTCCATTTCTTTATTGGCATCTTTAACCGTTCCAATTAAAATTAACTTCTCTTTCGCACGCGTTAACGCTACGTATAACACGCGCATTTCTTCCGCGATTAATTCCATTTTCATTTTACGCTTAATTGCTAGTTGCGATAATGTCGTATATTTAATTCGTTTACGAGGATCGATAAATTGTGAACCGAAACCGAAGTCTTTATGCAGTAAGAAACGTTTCATTAAATCTTGTGTATTAAAACGGCGACCAAGTCCAGCTACAAATACGACTGGGAACTCTAGCCCTTTACTTTTATGAATCGTCATAATGCGAACAACATCTTCTTGTTCTCCGAGGGCTCTCGCCGTTCCCATATCATCTCCGCGTTCTAAAATACGCTCAATAAAGCGCAAGAAGCGGAATAATCCTCTAAACGATGTTGCTTCATATTGTCTTGCGCGGTCATATAGTACGCGTAAGTTTGCCTGCCTTTGCTTTCCGGCTGGTAAACCGCCGACAAAGTCGTAATAGCCTGTCTCACCGTACACTTTCCAAATTAAATCAGAAAGAGATTGTTGACGCGCAAATTCACGCCACCCTTGCAGTAAGTTATAAAACCACTCTAATTTATCATGCAGTTCTTGTTCTTCTTCAAGCGGCGCTCCCTTTAAGAATGAGCTCATCACTTCATAAAACGAGCCTTTCTTTCCATGAGCACGAAGCGTCGCAAGTTCTTCGTCATTTAGTCCAACGATTGGCGAACGAAGTACAGCTGCAAGCGGAATATCTTGCATCGGATTATCAATGACGCGGAATACGTTCATCATAATATTTACTTCTGTCGCTTCAAAGTAACCAGTCGCAAGGTCAGCATATACTGGAATTCCTTGTAGCTTTAACTCTTCCATAATTTGCGGTGCCCACGGCATGGAGCGAAGTAAAATAACGAAATCACGATATTGCACTGGGCGCATACTATCAGTTTTACGATCATACACTTCATAGCCTGAATCGACCATTGCTTTAATACGCTGCGCCATAAGACGAGCTTCAAGCTGTGCTTTTTCTACTTCTGCACCTTCTTCTCCGTCTTGCACTTCTTCCTCAGTTTGCTGAATACATAATAGCTCTGCCGCTACATCTTCACCTTCTGGATAGCTAGCACCTAGCTTTAATTCAGCGTCAGCATCATAATCGATTTCTCCGACTTCTTCGCCCATAATTTGTTTGAAAATAAAGTTCGTACCTGCTAGCACTTCATGACGGCTACGGAAGTTTTTCGCTAAGTCAATCTTCATTCCGCCGCCCGATCCTTCTTGTGTGAAACGTTTATATTTTCCTAAGAATAAACCAGGCTCTGCTAGTCGGAAACGATAGATTGACTGTTTTACGTCACCAACCATGAACAAGTTTCCTTCACTCTCAGAATCTTTCGTTACGAATTTAATAATTGATTCCTGTACGAAGTTCGTATCTTGATATTCATCAACTAGTACTTCAGCAAATTTATTACGATATTGAAGTGCTACTGCTGACGGCTTCATTTCACCGTCTTCACTTTGCTCGCTTAAAATTTGCAAACAGAAATGCTCTAAATCTGTGAAATCGACCATCCCTTTATCTCGCTTAATCGCTTGAAAACGATTTGTAAATACTTTTACAAGCTTCACGAGTTTTTCTAATACAGGATGCATATCTTGAAAATCTCGTAAGAAACTTTCGGGTCTGCGGCTAAATAGCTCTTCTTGTAATTTCTTCACTTCATCTTTCGCTTTATTACGAAGAGAATCTACTTGTTTTACAACATCTTCGTTGTAATCACTTTTTTTAATACGCTTTAACGTTTGCCACGATACATTTTGCATCGCTTCATAAACGCTTGTCCACGATCCACGAGCTGCTGAGGATAACGTTCCAAGTAAAGCTAAATCCGCTTGTAAAGTTTCAATGCGAGGCGCTGGACCATCAGGAAGCATTGCGAGTTCAGTCGCCTTACGAATATGCTTTTCCGCTGTTTCAAGCTGGAATTTTACATCTTCTAATAAGTAAGAAGCATACACTAAATCTTCAATCGTCTTTCCTTCAACGTCGTATGCTTCTACTAATTTATCAAGCCACTTCTCCGGGTTTGGATGCGCTCTTGATTCTGTATGAAGCGCTAAAATCATTCGTTGTAAGTCATCGTCACTACGGTCACTCGTATAACGATCAACTAGTTCAAAGAAAATACTATTATCTTCGATTCCATATTCTTCTTCTAATATGTCATCTAGCACTTCTTCTTTTAATAACTCATTTTCTGTTTGGTTCGCAATACGAAAACGAGGATCGACATCAAGCATGTAATAATATCCTCTAATAACTTGTAAACAAAATGAATGAATTGTAGAAATGGAAGCTTTATTTAATAAGCTAAGCTGCTTTCTTATATGCTGTGAACCTGGCCCATCAATTAATACTTTTTCTAACGCTTCCCCAATTCGATTTTTCATTTCTTGCGCTGCTGCATTCGTAAATGTTACAACGAGCAGGCGGTCGACATCGACTGGATTTTCCTCACTTATAATCTTTTTAATAATACGTTCAACTAATACCGCTGTTTTCCCTGATCCAGCTGCCGCTGCGACTAAAATATCACGTCCGTTCGCTACAACCGCTTTCCACTGGTCATCTGTCCATTGACTACCTTCTAGTTTCTGAGGCCAATTTTCTATCATTCTCCGCCAACCTCCTCTCTAATTTTCTCCATCGCTTCGCTATCTTTCATATCTTTTAACGTACGGAATTGGTTATCTTCAAGTGATTCATCAAATTGACAAACAGATTTGAAGTTACAGAACGTACATGCCGCTTTATTCCCCTTTTTGTAAGGAGCAATATCGATAACACCTTCTGTAATGTCTTTTCCGATATTTTCAAACGAGTGGTGTACATATTTTTGAAGTACGTTAAACTCTTGTTCACTTGCAATGCTAGAACGCGCACTAAAACTACCATCTTTTTTCAGACCAGCAGAAATAATATCAGAGCTTCCTGTTGAAAGTTTATTATCCATTAAACGCACAACGTCAGCATCTCCTAGTACGAGACCTTTCATTTTAAATTTCTTTAAAATTTCTTTCTCAATTTCTTCTTCAGATGCATCGCCTTTCATCTCAACAATCGGGTTATGAATATGGAAATACAATACACCCGCCGGTGATGCAGTATTGCCCTTTTTCATCCACGTATGTGCATTTGAAGTAACAACATCTAAATACGTTAACATTTGAAGTGCGAGTCCGTAATACACTTCTGTTAAATCTAACGCTTTCGAACTTGATTTATAATCAATAATACGAAGGAACGTACCACTCTCATCTTCCGCCTTATCAACACGGTCAATACGGCCAACTACTTCCATCTTCACACCATTTGGCAACGCAAATTCCATTGGCGGAAGAGATCCAGTCCCGCCCATACCGAACGGTACTTCTAAATCAACTGGTACAAATCCACTCGACTTCGCATGTTCACGAAGAATAAGTGACGTACGGAAAATGATTTGTTGTAGTTTTTGCTTTAAATAGAAATGACGGTTCGAACTTAATAAAATTTGTCTTTGTAATAACGGTGCAATTTCTTCTATTACTAAAGCAGAAAGGTGTTCACACTCTTTTATTGATAAATCCGCCCAAGTCCGATTTTCCCGTAATAGCTTGTCTGCAATTCTCTTCAGCGCTGCATGGAATAATTCACCGATATCTGGCGCATCAAGTTTGAAAATATCACGCTCTCTTAGCGATAAACCGTGCTGGGCAAAATGAGCGTACGCACAGCGATTAAATAGTTCCATACGAGAAACGCTTCCCTTAATTGTATCTCCATATAAATCCCTACTTACATCTGTACTTAGTTTCTGTGCACGATTTCGGTAGAATAAACTTGATAACACACGGCTACTTTTTTGCTTCCATTCATCTGAAGTAACGTAGAAGTTATATACGTCCCACCAAAAGTCTAAATTCCCTTCAAATCCGTATCGCTTCCACGTTTGCAGTTGCTGCATGACATAAGACAACGTTACTTCTGGCGTTGCTACATATGAGATTTGTTCCGAACGCGATAAGTCATTTACATCATTCGTAATAAACGATTCTTTCACATCAAGGAACATTCTTTTTATTTTTTTAATAAAACTAGAAGCAAGTAACGCCTTTCCTTCTTCATCCGCAAGCGGACAGGAAATGTATAACTTCTCAGATGCTCTCGTCACCATTTGATACATAACGAACTGTTCTTCTAATAAAGTTTGTCTCGTCGTTGGTGCTAATTCGATACCTGCAGCGGTGAGAACATTTCTTTCCTCATCAGAAAGCATACCTTCATCCATAGGCGCTGCTGGAATCACTCCTTCATTTACTCCAATAATGAACGTCGCTTTAATATCTGATAATCTAGAATGATCAATGTTAGCAACTAACACTTGATCTAGTGACGGCGGAATGTTCGCAAATTGAAGTGCCTCAAGACCTGTCGACATAACCTCCGTAAACATTGAAAGGGACATCTTCTCTTCGCCAAGCATCTCAACGAACGTATCAAGAAGATTCATCACTTCTTCCCATACTTGCTCATGGTCTGTCGCAAATAAGAAATCTCCATTTTCTTCTGCACGAACACGTAATTCTTCTAGTTTTTTCGGAACGTCAAGCTCCTCTAAAAATAAATATACCGCTTCGCACATTTGCATAACTGTTCCAGCACGCTTCAGTCTTTTTTGCATACGAATAACTGGCGTTCTTACAACGTCGCGAAGTCGATTTATTTTCTCTTCCATTTCACGCTCACTGTCTGTTATCATTTCGCTCGCATCATCAAGAGAACGATAACGACGATACATCCACGGATCTTCAGAAGTCCATCTCTTCCCTTGTACACCGTACGCTAAACAGTAGTTTTCAAACTCATCCATCTCTTCGCGCATCGCTTCTTTTCTTACATCTAATGGATATAAAAGCTCTGTTTTCACGCAGCGGAATACTGCATCATAACGCCAATTCCCGCTAATAATCTCGAGTGCAGAACGAATACATTCTACTAGCGGATGATGTGACATTGGGCGTTTTTCATCGATGAAATGCGGGATATTATAATCCGTAAATAACGTTCGCATTACGTCGTAATAACTTTCTCCGTTACGAAGAAGGACTGCGATATCTCGGTAACGATAGTCTTCATCCGCCACAAGTCTTCTAATTTCACGAGCTACACCTTCTACTTCAGCTCGTAAATTAGCTGCTGTACTAATTGTTACACTCGCTTCACCGTGATACTTTTCATTCGGACGCGCTTCATAATGCGTTTCTAAATGAGCTAATGCTGGAGAATGAAAACGCGGTTGTTCCATAAGTGGAATTGTTTTTTCAATTTCTATTTTCTCTTCACGCGCTACTTGTTTTATTTTTTCATACGTTAATGTCGTTTCATAAAATAAATCTAGTTCATTCACTGGCTGCGCTAACGTTTTTTCATCTATCGTTAATGTTATTGTTACTCTTGTTCCTAATCTCATTAGCCCTCTAACGATTTCTAGCTCTTGAGGAGAAAATGAATGGAATCCATCTATATAAATTTCCGCGCCTTTTACATACTCAGAGTCTGAAAGCTTCTCAATTAATAATTGTAAGTAGTCTTCTGAATCTAAATACTTTCCGATTAAAGCACGTTCAAAATCATCATATAGTAACTGTAAATCATACACTTTATTCGCTAGTAGCTTTTGCTCTGCACTACTGCTATGCGTGTCTAATTGTTGCCACATTTCATATACGTTAGACGGCGTCACATTGTAACGTTTAAACTCAGCAATCATACTACCAAGATGTTCAAAGAAACCGTTTTGCTCCGCTGCTTTTTGAAACACAGATAGTCCATCTTTACGAGATTCTACAATTTTACGAAGCAACATATGTACACCCGCTTCATCAATATGAAGACGACTCGCTCCGCCAACTTCTTGCAGCACCTTCCACGCTAATCGCGAAAAACTAAAAACTTGTGCCCGAATAGAACCTCTTACATCTTCGCTCCCAATTAACGCCTGCTGCGTTTGGAATGTCATCTGTTCTGGCACAAGATATAATATTGTTTTCCCTCTTGGGCGCTGTTTTAACTCTTCTTGCACTTCGTGTAAACAAAGTGTACTTTTTCCACTTCCAGCTCTACCAATCACAAATCGAAGTGACATGAAACCCCACCTTTCACTTACATAACGAACGTTAGTTTGCTATCACAATTGTATTATAGGACGATAAAAAAGACAAACATACTCGTTTGTCTTTTCCTTATACTTCATTTTATTATATCAGCCTTTTGAAAAGTTCGTTTGTACCTCTTGAATCGGCCAATATCGTAAATCAACTTTACCGACAACTGTATCAGCTTTCACAAAACCGAAGTGCCTACTATCCCAGCTACCAAGGCGGTTGTCACCAACTACAAAAATAGAACCGGGTGGTACAAACTTTTCTTTCGTTAACTCTTCTAGTTTAAAATCGCCTGTTAATTGCCGTCCATTTGTCTCTTTCTTATACGTCTCTAAATAAGGTTCATCCACGAATTGTCCGTTTATATATAATTTATCATGCTTATATTCGATATGATCCCCAGGTAAACCGATAATTCGCTTTACATAGTCCTCTTTTTTATTCGCATGAAAAACGACGACATCAAATCGATTCAAGTCCCCTACTTGATAACTCACCTTATTCACAACGAGCATATTTCCATCTTGCAATGTCGGCATCATTGACTTCCCCTCTACAACGTACGTTGAAAAGAAAAACGTTCGAAAAAATACAGCTAATAGTACACCAATTAAAATTGTTCTTACCCACTCTAGCCCTTCTTTTTTCAAAGTTTTCTTCATTCGCTTCTCCCCTCGCCCTTTAATGATGAAGCTTATCTTTACAAAGAAGACTTTTCCTAATGTAGTTCTAACTTTACTTCAATTTTTTTACCGACATACCATAAAATAAAAATAACAACGCCCACAATAACCGATTTCACCGGCTTATGAATAAATGACACTAAATCATGACCGATATACGTTAAAATAAAGATCATAACAAGCTTTCCAAATGCTAATGCTAGTCCAAACTGTTTTACGCTAATGCGAGATAAACCAGCTACAACGTTTATAAGCGCAGATGGTGTGAACGGAAAACAAAATATAACAAAGATTGGCGCGAACCCTTTTCTTTCAATCCATCCCATCGCTTTTCGCACTCTCTCATGCTTATTTACAAAAGAAAAGAAACGACTTCTTCCAAAGCTACGAATAATGAAAAATACAAGCATTGCACCAATTACTGACCCAATCCATGAATAAAGAAAACCGAACCAAAAACCAAATGCAACAGCATTCGCCAACACAAACACAATGAGTGGCAATGCCGGAATAAGCGCCTCTATCATCGGTAAGCCAATACCGAGAAGCGGTCCGAACGCACGATAACTTTCAACAATATGATCCATATTTTCTGGTGAAAAATACTCTTTGATTGTTTGAAAATCCATTCTACACTTTACCCCTTTACTCTAATTACTACCTCTACTGTATCATCGCTTAAATGAAAGAGGAAATGGTAGATACGACATATGGAGATGTATTTATTAAAGTTTCCATATCATTCGCTAGAATTCCTTCATTATTATGCTATGATAATCTTTCAATATTCGACAAGGTTTGTTGTACGTTTGGTTGTTTGAGGAACAATATTTTTTGATGATTTTTTCGGTAATTTTCTGAATACATCGACCACAATTTGATTTTTATCGACTTTCCGACAAAAACAGACAAATAAAAAGGATGAGTCTCCCCATCCTTTCCCTCTCACACTTCGCCTTCCTTCACAAAATACACTTTCTCATATGCTGGTGTTAATTTAGATTCTTCATTTTTATCAATCTCTTTAAAGCAAGGATTTCCTTGTTTTTTCTTACGATCTTCATACTCTGTCCGTAATTTCGCTGTACGATTTTGCTGATTTTCAAAGCTACTTTTTGACATTTCTAGTTTCACAGCGAAACCATTTATAAATCTAATAATAAGATTTCCATCTTTTAATTCTTTATTATCTTCAATATGAAAATGAGACAACCACGCACACTCTTTTCGAGAATAAGAATACGTAGGGAAAAAATAAAGTTGATCTGTCGGGCTAATTGCGATAGGAGCTTTATGTGTAATACGAGTTAACTCCTTCGTTCCTTCTTTTCTTCCAAAGAAACTAGAACCATGCTTCCGGCAACTTCTCTCTATAATATCAAGAGGCTTTTGAAATACGAAAAAAGAATCTTCCATTTCAACAATTCGCGTAACAACTTTCTTTTCTCCTAGAACAACAGGAAGTAAGGCCATTGTATTTTTGCTTACAACATAGTTTTCGACATAACGTTCTACTTTACTTTCCATAGTCTACTGTCTGCTACTACAAATATAGGCAAATGTATATCCTTAGAGTATGTAGTTTTTGCACGCCAAGAATATTTTTATCTATACTCGCTCTTTTGTTAGTAACAGATTTTTCACCTCTCTTTTTTTAATTTTCGATTGCTATTTAATTTCCCTTCTTCATTTCCCTTTTATAGTAGCACCTACGAAAAGGAAATGGTTTACATTCTGCGATTCTTTACAAATACTTATAAT
>NZ_JBFPJH010000083.1:0-13187 GCF_040838255.1 Bacillus sp. C30
AGTATGCGTATTAAAGAAAATTTCAGGAATTATCAAATATATATAGAAAGTAGTAGCCATTTACAAAAACTACTACAGCAACAAAAAGTTGATATGGTCATAACTTATGAGGATTATCCCGACGCAGCGTTTAAAAAAGTATTCACCACTTCAATTTCTGTAGGCTTATTAAAAGCGAAAGAACAGTGTAACATTGACTTTTCAAAAGAACTTTTCTTTGTTAGTAACGATAAAAAGTGCCCTTTTAGAAATATGACAATACAATTTCTAAAAGAAAACAATCTATCTCAGCATCAACTTCAACAGTTAGATTCTTATTCGCTTATTGAAGAGTTTATTGTTGAGGGAAATGGGATAGCTTTTTTACCGATTAGAAATGATAAATTAGTTCCAGTTGAAAATGTCGCGGTTGAAAAACTACCTATTAACTTCTTTACAACTCGAGACTTAGATAAAGTGATTCCAGGTGAACTATTTAATTAATAAAGAGGCTACACTTGTCGTATTTTACGGATAAATAGATATCCCTTTTCGAATCGCTAATATAACTTCATATACTATCGTACGGCCTAATAAAATAAAAAGGGATGTTACCTAGTTAATATGTTTAACTACTAGGACATCCCTTTTCATCTTGAAGACTTATTTTACACGTTCTGTTCCACCCCTGTACTCTTCTCCTTCTTACTTCTTTTAAAATTCTTCAACTTCTTAACCGTTCCAACTAATCCTTTTGGAAAAACTAATAACACGATAATGTATAATAAACCTAGAATAATCGTCCACCTTTCAAAAATCGGATACTCTGTAGCTAGTTCTGATAAATAATATTTCAGTGATTCAATAATCCCCGCTCCAGCAATAGCTCCGATTAACGTTCCAACTCCCCCAATCATTGTCATCAATAATGCATTTAACGTCATTTCAATTGAAAATACAGTTGTATTAACAAAGCGTAATGTGATGACAAATAAACCACCGCTAATCGCTGCAACTACTCCTGCAACAACACTAGCAATAATTTTATAATGAAGAACTTTATAGCCAAGTGCTTCAACTCGTTGTTCATTTTGTGAAATCGCCTTTAACACTTTCCCAATTGAAGATTTTGTGAAAAGACGTAACAAAATGAAAATACTGATTAGACATATAAATGTTATATAATAAAATGTAAAACGATCACGGAATATATCTGGTACACGAAATGTAAATCCATCTCCTCCATGAGTCAGTGAACGCCATTTTTCAGCAAGTACGAAAAACAGCTGGGAAATAGCGAGCGTTAACATTGCATAAAAATGACTTTTCAGCCGTAAAGAAAGCAAACCGATTATATAACTAACGATGGCTGATACAATAATTGCGGCTGCTATTCCTATAAAAAAGTTTGTGATAGACACCCCTTGTCGATCAAATAAAAGTGCTACCCCATACGCCCCTATACCAAAGAACATACAATGACCGAATGAAACAATACCTGTATATCCAAGGAGAACATCAAAACTCATAGCGAAAATAGCAAAGATGAAGATTTGAGTGAACAAAATTAACAAGCTCCGTGAATCATTTACGAATGGAAATACACTTAAACAAATGAGCATAAATACTCCGAAGTATACTTTAATTCGATTCGATGTGCTGTTCACCATTTCACCCCTTTTCACCAACAAGTCCCGTTGGCTTCACTATTAAGAAAAATAGTAACATTAACATATTAATTGCAAGTGATAAATCCGGTATAAAATATGCTGTAAAAGCACCAGCTAATCCAACAATTAAAGAAGCGATTGCTGAACCTTGTACGCTTCCTAATCCTCCAATTATCACTACTATAAAAGCTAAAATCGCATACTGCATACCCATCTCGGCGAAAATAACACCTGAATACGGTGCTAATAAGAAGCCTCCCAAAGCCGCCATCCCTGCTCCTAATAAAAAGACGAAAGAAAATATCGCTTTTACATTAATACCGAGCGCTTGAACCATCTCTTTATCCATTACACCTGCGCGAATCATAAGACCTATCTTTGTTTTTTTGAGCAATAATAGTAAGGCAATGTAAATGATGATCCCAATTAAAATAACGAATAGACGATATTTAATTAATATAACGCCTTCAAATGTATAACTACCTTGTAACCATAACGGTAATTTAGCACCAATTGGATTTGGCCCCCAAAATACTTTAATACATTCACTAAGTACAAGCATTCCTCCAAGCGTCACAAGAAGCTGGCGAACATGATTTCCATATACCGGTCTAATAAGGAATCTTTCTAAAATGAATCCAAGAAACATCCCCATAGCAATTGCTCCAATTAAAGCGAGTAAATAGCTTCTAGTTGTATTAAATATCCATACACCTGTAAAAGCTCCCCATGCAAATAACCCACCATGTGCGAAGTTTAGAACGCTCATTAAACCGAAAATAAGTGAAAGACCTGATGCTAATAAAAAAATGAGCATCCCTGTTGAAATCCCATTTACAAATAAATTGATTAACACATCCATCCTTCTCACCCCGGATTCATGTTAAGAGATTCCTAAATATTTGTGACACATTTCCTTATCCTCTTTTAATTCATGCATAAAACCGTTATGAACAATTCTTCCGTTATCCATAATATAAAAGTAATCACCAATTTGACTAGCCATCATAAAGTTTTGTTCAACGAGTAAAACTGTTGTTTTCTCTTTCATTTTCAAAATGGCTATCATTAATTTTTCTATCATAATGGGCGACAAGCCTTTACTCGGCTCATCAATAAGTAATAAACCATCACTATTAATAAATGCTCTTGAAATTGCTAGCATTTGCTTTTGCCCTCCGCTTAAGAGTCCGCTTTTTTTGTGCCAAAATTGCTTTAAATCTGGAAATAATTCAAGCATCCAGTCTATTTTTTCTTCCGCTTCTTCTCCCTTCCCCCTAGCAAGAGCGAATGTTTCTTCTACTGTCAGGTCGTGAAAAATACCTTGATTTTCTGGTACATACCCTATTCCTTTCCTTGAAATTAAATGTGTAGATAATCCATTTACTTGTGTACTATCATAATAAATTTCACCATGTGCGATATGGTGAAATCCCATAACCGAACGTAATGTCGTAGTCTTCCCTGCCCCATTTCTTCCAAACAGTACAGTAATCGTTCCTTTCTCAACAGTAAGAGATACCCCTTGTAAAATATGAAACTGATCTAAATACGTCTCTATATTATTCACTTGTAATAGTGCCACTATATAATCCCCCTAAATAAGCACTTTGTACACGCTCATCTTTCATCATTTCTTCGGGCAAACCTTCAGCCAATAACTCTCCATGGAATAAAACGATAAGATGGTCTGACAAACCTAGTACCATATCCATTTTGTGTTCAATAAGTACAATTGTACTCTCTGGATGTTTCTTAATATTTTCAATCACTTGTAAAATAGCCGGTACCTCCTCAACTGATATACCTGCCGTCGGCTCATCAAGTAGTAACACATCCGTTTTTAAAGCTAATAACATCGCAAGCTCTAACTTTCGTTTTTCCCCGTGCGCTAGATCTTTCGCTAATACATGTTCTTTCTCGTGAAGTAATACTGTTTTTAAGAAACGTCTCGCCTCTCCAACTTGTTGCTTAAATTTTGCCGAACTCGGAAAAAAACTATAGTAATCTTGCACAAATGATTGAACACTTAAACGAACATTTTCAAGTACCGTTAACTCTGGGAATATATTTGTAAGTTGAAAAGAACGACCAATTCCTAATCGAGTACGATCCGAAATTGATAAATTTGTAATCTCTTGTCCTTTAAAATATACTTCACCCTTTGTTGGAGAAATTTGTCCACTTAGTAAATTGAATAGCGTTGTCTTTCCTGCACCATTTGGTCCAATAATTGAAATGAGCTTTCCTTTTTGTACTGTTAAATTCACATCCTTAATAACATGATGCTCGCCAAAAGATACGCAAAGATTTTTCGTTTCTAGCAAATGTGTCACGAAATCCCTCCCTTTAAAGCTTTAAGTATGAAAGAAATACGTATAAAGAGGGTGTACTCCCTCTTTATACGAAACAACAGAAAATTCAGTCTATTTATTTTGAACTTGGGGTTCTGTCTCTTTCATCGTTAATTCTCGCTCTAATACTGGCACCGGATAATCAACACCATCTTGCTTTTTCAATGTGATAGAATAAAGTGTCTGCATCGCTTGATGATCCTTCTCTCTAAATTTCATCTTTCCTTTCGGTGTATCAAATTCCATTCCTTCCATTTTCTTAATCAATGTATCTACATCTGTATCACCTTTTGTTTTCTTTAAAGCTTCTACAATTGAAATTGCCGCTGACATTCCTCCTGCTGTAAATAAATCTGGCACCGCACCATTAAATCGTTTTTTATGTTCTTCAACTAACCAATCATTCACCTTATTTTTCGGAAGTGTGTGATAATAAACAGAAAAACCTTGCATTCCTACTAACGCATCCATCGTTTTTAATGCCGGTATATCTGGTGCACCGGTAGAAATTTTAATACCCTGCGCTTCCACATTCATATCTTTTAACTGTTTCCAAGGTGAATTCGCACCTGCCCAAACGATAAATAAATAATCTGGTTTTGAGCTAATAATATTTTGAATATTTGCAGTGAAGTCAGTCGAATTTGTATCAGCATATTGCTCGTTTACAATATTCGCACCTAATTTCTTCGCTCCAGCTTTAAATGCCGCAATTCCCTCACGGCCGTAAGCATTATCTTGTGCTAACGTTGCTATTTTTACATCTTTTTTAGCAATTGCCGCAGCACCAGCGACTGCATCTTGAGATGAATTTCTACCTGTTCTAAAAATATATTTATTCCAGTTCTTCCCGGTAATACTATCAGCTACTGCTGGTTCTACAACCATTATTTTTTCATATTCCTCTGCAAGTGGTAAAACCGCTAATGTATCACTTGAACTAGACGATCCGACTAAAAAATCGACTTTCTCTTCTTCTAATAACTTCGTAGCTTTTTTAACCGCTACATCAGCTTTCGTTTCCGTATCTTCTACAACAAACTTAATCTTCTTCCCTTCCACTTTCCCAGTTCCACCAGTTGCATAGTCTAACCCTAATTCAAATCCGTTCACTGTTTGTTTTCCATATGATTCTAATGGACCTGTTAATGAAGCAAGAACCCCTACCTTAATCGTCTTTTCATCCTCTGTACTTGTTTTCTTTCCTGAACAAGCTGCCGTTATTAATAACGAACCTAAAACACAACCAGCAGCCACCATTTTTAGCCATCTACGTTTTTTCATCGACATTGTGATCCTCCCCATACTTTACTTTCTGATAGAGTCAAACACGCCAAAGTTACCCATCCGTAATTATGACTTTTCCTTTGAATAATATAAACGAGATTGTTAGTATACATGTATCTTCTCCGATTTCCATTAAACACCTTTACAATTTCATATAAATATTTTATTCCTACCTATACCGCATTCCCAAACTATTAAACTTCTATCCTTTCTAACAAGCATTTTGAGTCTCCAATATTAATTAGCTTTCTTAAAAAATTGAATTCTTTGGAGTAAACCATCTGTAATAATGATATTCCCTTGACTATCCACATCTATTCCTTGTGGTGAGAAAAACTGCCCTGACATACCATTAAAACTTCCAAAAGACTCTAAAAAATTCCCATTTTCATTGTAAATATTCACACGATTATTAGAAGTATCTGTGACATATACCGTATTATTTATATCGATTTCAATTCCTATTGGCAAAAAAAGATCTCCTGGACCCTCTCTCCAATTTTCTAGTGGATCTAAGTTTCCAGCTCCATGATTTGTACCCCATTTTGTAAGAAAATTACCCTCATTATCAAATTTTTGAACCCTATTATTAATCCGATCAACAACATAAACATTATCTTTTGAATCAATTGCTAATTGCATAGGTTGAAAAAACTCTCCCTCTCCACTTCCTTTTCTCCCCCATTCTTTCATATATACAAAGAATGGATTAAATTTTTGAATACGATGATTTTCTGAATCAGCTATAAATATGTTTCCTTTACTATCAATAGCTATTCCAGATGGAAATTGAAAAAAAACTGGTAATACTCCAAATGAACCATATGAAGCAAGCGCTATCCCTGAATTGGTGAATTTTTGGATACGATGATTTACAGAATCAGATACATACACATTATTGTAACGATCCGTTGCAATCTGTCTTGGAACAAAAAACTGTCCTGGAAGACTTCCGAACCCAAGTGGCCCACCAGTACCAAATAAACTTCCCCACTTAGCAACAATCTTCCCAGATATATCATATTTCAAAATTCGATGATTAAAAGAATCAGATACAAAAACATTTCCATTCGTGTCTCTTTCGACATCATAAGGTCCTGCATATTGTGTATTTCCATTCCTTTCATTACCTATGGTTTTCTTCATTACCGCTGTTAGGCCTACCTCATTATATAAAAGTACACGATTATTTCCCGTATCTGTTATATAGATATTCCCTTTACCATCCGGAAAAACTTGATTAGGATAAACAAACTGAAAAAAGTTACCTACTGTATATAAAAATTGATCTTTATTTGTAAATTTCATTATCCGATTGTTATATGTATCTGCTACATATAGCGATCCAGATGTTGAGTCAAAATTTATTCCTCTTGGATGGTAGAATTGATATGGGCCTAAACCTGCAATTCCTGTTCCGATTACTCGCTGAAACTCCCCTTTTTTATCAAACACTTGAATACGATTGTTATATGTGTCTGCAATATAGACCTCGTCTTGTTTATTTATCGCAATTCCTTGTGGTAAAGCCATTTCTCCATTCGCCTTTCCATAACTCCCTATTGTTTGAATATACTGCCCATCCGGGCTATATTTTTGAATACGATGATTGTATTCATCCGTAATATAGTAATTGTTATCGCTATCTACTGCAATTTCCCTAGGAAACGAGAACTGCTCACTTCCTTTACCTTTTGTGCCCCAACTTTTAATAAATTGAAACTCCTCATTAAATTTTTGAATACGATAATTCGCTGTATCCGCAACTAAAATATTACCTTCTTTATCAACAGCAATACCAAATGGCATATTAAACTGTCCCGGACCTTCACCTAAAGTTCCTATAGCATCAACAACTTCTCCATTCTTATCTATTTTCAAAATCCTATTATTCCCCATATCAACAACATACAAAAATCCTTTTGCATCCCTTGCCATCGCCACTGGTGTCCTTAGTAACTTAGAAGTATCTAGCTCACTCCCCCATGATTTCACATATTTTACAGCAGAGGCACTTCCTACAGAAGCAAACATCCCTAGACTCACAATAACAATGAAAAAACAACATATAATTTTTTTGATAAAATCCATGCTTACTACCATCTAATCACAGTAGCTGCCCAAGTATACCCAGTACCTGCACTAACCACTACTGCAATATCTCCAGGCTGTAATTTCCCTTGCTCATTTGCAAAATGAAGACCTATACATGGGTCAAGTGCTGACATATGCCCATAATGATCTAAATATACAACTTGCTCTTCTACTAAGCCCAGCCCCTGTAACAATTCTATTAGCATAGAGCGTTTTGTATGCAGTGGTAACAATACTTTAATATCTTTAGGAGTAAATCCACTTTTTCTTAACGCCTCCCGAATAACCTTATCAAAATTAGGGGTTGAAATTGGATCTAAACGTTCTTTCATACTAATAGGATCTATTACATCAATATAATGTTGTCGATTCTCAACTGTATCATAGCTCGCAACCTGCTTCGATCCACCAGCTGGAATACGAACATCGTCATGAAATGAACCATCCGTTATAATCGCACTGCCTAATATTTCACCGTTGCTAGCTCCCTTTTTTACTAAAGCTGCACTTCCGCCATCAGCAAAATTAAACATAAAACGTGAGCGTGGATTATCATAATCTACAATTTGAGATTCTTTACATCCACCTACTAATAATATATTTTCAATTGATTTATCAGAGTAGAGCATATCCTTTGCGACTTTGAGAGCGATTGGAAAGCAAGAACTAACATTCATAATTTCAAAAGCATAAGCATTTTTCAATCCAAGTTCATGCTGAATTTTTGGGGCACTAGACCATACGTGGTAATCTTTATGTGGACTGCCAAAATAAATGACTACATCAATAGATTGAGGATCTACTTGTAATAATATTGGCTTTGCAGCAGCAATAGCTAAATCTGATGCATGCATCGTTTCGTCTGCGACATGTTTTTCATATAACCCAAACTTTTCTATAATAATATTCTCAGGAATACCTGTTTTTTTAGATAAATCTGCGGCCGTCTCTACGTCTTTTGGGAAGAAAACACCAGTTGCTTCAATCCCAATTCTCATTAGACAATTCCTCCTTCTTTTGGCACCATCATAGTCGCTACACCTGTTAACACTAAATCTCCTTTTTGGTTATGACACTCAGTTAACAATTTCAAAACTCTCTTTTCTATCATAAATTCTTGTACTGTTGCCGTAGCTGTAATCGTATCTCCTATAAAAACTGGCGCTGTAAATTTAATAGTTTGTTCCATATAAACGGAACCCTTTCCTGGTAAATGAACGCCTAACAATTGTGATAATAAACTAGAAGTTAATAAACCATGTGCGATTCTTTGATTAAATCTAGTTTGTTTTGCATACTCATGATCAATATGAATTGGATTAAAATCCCCGCTCAAACCCGCAAATAATACAAAATCCGTTTCTGTTATTGTTTTACTACATGATGCCTGTTGACCGGAACTATACATAATCATCCCTTCACCTACTTTTCAGTTGATTTGCTAACTGTGCTTTTTGAATTTTACCAGTTGCATTTTTAGGCAATTCCTCTAGAAACACAATTTCTTTTGGAACTTTATATTTGGCTAGAAATAAACGACAATGATCAATGACTTCCTTTTCAGTTAATACACTGCAACTCTTTTTCACAATAAAGGCGATTGGAATCTCTCCCCACTTTACATGTTGTGTACCAATTACTGCTACCTCACATACTTCTGATAGTTTATTAATAACTTGCTCTACTTCAAGGGGATAAATATTTTCACCACCGGAAATTATCATTTCTTTTTTTCTACCGACAATGTATACAAAACCATCTTCATCAACTTTAGCTAAATCACCAGTATGTAACCAACCATCTTGAATCGTTTCTTCTGTTGCATCTGGCCGATTCCAATACCCTTTCATTACATTTGGTCCTCTTATTAGTAACTCTCCAACTTCACCAATCTCAACTTTATTTTTGTTTTCATCAATAAGTACATAATCACAAAACAGAACAGGTTTTCCAATTGAGCCTACTTTACGTCTTGCATCTTCTTCTGAAAGCATAAATACGGTTGGTGATGTTTCAGTCATACCAAAGCCTTGACCAAATAAAAATCCTCTATCTATAAATTCTCTCATCAACTCTTCTGGACATGGTGCACCACCGTTATAAAACCAGCGAACTGATTGTAAATTTGTAGTTTCAAACTTTGCGCAATTAATTAATGCTTGGTGAATTGTAGGTACTCCCATTACAACAGTCACTTTATATTTTTCTATCATAGAAAGAGCTATGGTTGGCTCAAATTTTCTCGGAACAATGATTATTCCACCTGCAAATAAAGTTGGAAATGCGAATAAACCAATCCCACCAATATGAAATAAAGGCAATAACACAATGGAGCGGTCATGAACAGTTAGGTCAATCGCAAATGTATTATTAAGCGCATTCCAAAACATATTCTCTTGTGTAAGTACAGCTCCTTTCGGTTGTCCTGTTGTCCCCGAGGTATAACATATAATAAAGGATGCGCTTTCATTTATCTCTTCAAAGTTGTCAATTTTTCTATCTTCTATTTCTTTTAAACTTTTAATCGAAATAACCCTTTGTACATATGTTACATTCTGCATTGACAGTGCCATATTTTGAAATGTTTCCTCTACAAATAAAACTGTAGCTCCACTATCTTTTAACTGAAATATAAGTTCATTTTCTGTTAACCGTATATTCAGTGGAACAGCAATACATTCTACCTTTGCTATAGCAAATAAAAGTACAATATATTCCAAGCTATTTTGTGATAAAATAGCTATCCTCTCTCCTTTTTGCACATTTAAGTCGTAAATTAAATATGCTGCTACTTTACTTACATACTCGTGTAACTGTTTATATGTCATTTCCTCCTCTTCTGTAATAATGGCAATGCGATCTGGATGTAAATAGGCCCGTTTTTCAATCCAATAAGCAATGCCTTGCATATTTTCCCCACTCCCTTATCTCTTTCTCAATCCTTCAAATATTAATGACATCGCTGCTTCAAATACATCTTCCGGAACATCTTTCTCTTCCCAATAGCCCCATCGCATTCCTAAAAATTGACCAATTGACATAAGACAATACGCAATTGTTTCTTTATCAAGTTGTTTAAATTCTCCCGCTTCCATGCCAGCCGATAAACTTTTTAAAAATCCATTTGCGAGCTTTGCATAATACCATCTATATAAATTATCATCAACAACTACCGCCTGTTGTACAATGTTATATAGATTAGGACGATCTTTCACCCATCGAAAAAAGGCCTGAAAGCCTCTTCTTTGTGCCTCTTCATAACTTGATATCCCCTTCATTTCTTCTTTAATAATTAAGCGTAACTCACGGTTCAATCTGCGAATCAATTCATCAAATATATCTTTTTTAGATGGAAAGTAATTATAGAAAGTTCCGTGCGCTACCGTTGCTTCTTGTGTAATATTCACGATAGAAGCTTCGTAATATCCTTTATTACCAAATACCTCTTCTGCAGCACACAATAATTTCTCTCTCGTTTCTAACCCTTTTGTTGTTAGGTTTTTTACATCCATTATTATTTTTTCTGACACCTGAATCACCTCTTAGATTTGATTATAAATATATTTCTGAATTTTTCAATTATTTTCATTAGACAAAATCCGCAAGCGTTTTTCTACATACAAAAAAGGACTAACTTATTTTGAAGTTAGTCCTTTAATCTTAATTAGAATTAAGTTCTACTTTCTCTAACCCCTCAACCAATTGCTTCTTATCTAATCCTTCCCCTATTACTACCAAATTTGTCGGGAAACCGAAGTCTTGTTCCAGTAAGGTTGGTACGCCAAATGAATATTGGAATAAGTGAGGGTATTTATCTCCATGGAATTTCACAAATCCTTTTACGCGATAAATACTATCTGGTAAATTCGAAAGCCATTCGTATAATTTATCTTGATCAATCGATTTCGTAAATTGATACGTCATCGTTTGTATATGTAAATGCTGTTTGACATGTAGTGTCTCATGTTCTCCATCTCTCACAAATTCAGCTTCTTCTATATCTTTTAAAGATATATTACAATACTTTGTTTCAAACAATTTCGCATGATTATTTATTGCCTTTACGTCTTCAAGTACTTTGTTCTTATCCGAATCTGTTAATAAATCTGATTTATTAATAAGAATATGACTTCCATATTTCATTTGCTCATGTAATAGCTGTTGTACATTTGCACTTAATATACTTCGGTTTAACCATCTTACTGCATCTAATACGACTACTATAGATTTCACTTCAAGGAAAGGAGCTAAAATTGGTGATACACATGCATCTAACACTTCAATTGGATGTGCGACACCTGTTGTTTCTATATAAATTACATCTGGTCTTTCTTGTTGATATAAAGAATGTAATTGAATTTCAAGCTCTTCTTTTAACGTACAACAAATACATCCTTTCAGCAGTTCCCTTAACACATTCTCTTTTCCAATAATATCTGTATCTACCGAGTATTCACCGATTTCATTCATCAAAACTGCAACTTTTCGATTTTTCTTCTTTTCTGCTAATAATAAATTTTGCAGCAATGTTGATTTTCCGCTACCTAAAAAACCACCTAATATATGAATTTCTACTTTACTCATTCGACCGACCATCCATTTCTCTACTTCAAATTTCTTCAAAGCGTAATTATTACGATTTATATTTATCATTTTATTAAAAGAATACCTATTTGTAAACAAAACTGCTAGATTATCGTTTCATTTTCCATTCACTTCATGAGCAACTCTAATTCCAGACTCGATTGCTCCTTGCATCCATCCATGTGTTAATGTCGTATGTTCTCCTGCAAAGTGCACTCTACCCGCTGGCGGCGTAATATATGGAAACAATTCAAGCTCTTGCCCTGGTTCAAAAGCTGTAAATGCTCCGCAAGAATACGGATTTTGACTCCAGCTAAAAGATTCTCCCGCAACATACTCACTATAAACCACATTTCCATATATTTGCGCTAAATTTTTCAACGCATAACGAATACGTTCTCTATTCGAGAGACTATCCCACGTTAACGCCTCATCTGCCCACGTATAACTCACTAAAACGATAGCCGCCCCTGGTGTATGAATGCCGTAGCTCGGATAATATGTAAAGCGGATAGGTAAATCTGTAATTGACTTACCACCATATTGTCCTGCTCTTTCCCAAAATCTACTTTTAAACTCTATCGCAATTTTAGTTGAAGCAATATAATTTAATTCACGAATTGCCCGCCTTTTATAATAAGAGAATAAATGATATGGCTGAACTTCTACAAATCGCAAAGCTGAAAATGGAATTGTGACAATAGCGATGTCACCAGTTACTATAAATGAATTTAACGTTTGTTCATGTGTTACTTGCATCATTACTTTATTATCTTCCTGTATAATTTTTTCTACTTTATACGGCATAAAAATATTATCCTTTAGCTCTGGTAAAAATGAATTTGGTAATGCATCCATCCCGCCCGTTATCTCATAATATTTCGTCGTTGAAGTGAAAAAGATCATTTCGCGTAATACTTCAATTAAAGACATTCCCATGTATGCTTCCATATCAAGAAGTACTCCGATCATATCTATTGCCCCATCTGAATAATACTCGGTTAAAAATGAACCGAGCGAATATGTTTTATACTTTTTTTCAACAATAATCCAGTTTTTATCCGGATCTTTCTTAATATAATTAAGTATCGGTTCCAATACCCCTAACATTAACCCTTCTGCTGTTTTCCCTCTTTCTTTATCTAAAACTGGATATCCAAGTACACTTGGATCCTTTTCAAACACATCCAATCTCGTTCTTTTGTTATTCGTATAAATT
>NZ_JBFPJH010000084.1:0-12874 GCF_040838255.1 Bacillus sp. C30
GCTTAAAGAATAAAGGAATATAAAAGAGTAAATAAAAAGTGGAGGAAATAACATGTCAAAATTACATTTAGAGGTTTTTACAGGATCTGAGCAAGCATTTCAAGTTACATCCACAATTGTATACGGAGAAAAAGATGCAATTCTTATCGATGCACAATTTTTATTAAGTGATGCGCACCGTTTAGCAGCTCAAATTATTGAAACAGGAAAGAATTTAACTCATATTTATGTGACTCATTTCCATCCAGATCACTATTTTGGATTAAATGTATTACATGAAGCATTTCCAGAAGCGAAGATTGTTGCATTACGGAATACTGTTGAAGATATTCGTAACACATTTGAGAAGAAAGTGGAACAGTGGAAACCATCTATTGGGCATAATGTTCCTCATCAACCAATTGTTCCAGAGGAATTAACAGAAGAGAAATTGATTTTGGAGGGAAATGATTTAATCATTAAAGGTGGTTTGCAAGGTGATACACCGAATAATAGTTATGTATGGATTCCATCATTAAAAGCCGTTGTTACAGGCGATATCGTTTATAACAATACTTTCGTATGGACGTTAGAAACAGATGCTGAAGCTCGTCATAAATGGTTAGAAACATTAAGTGAACTTGAAAATCTTCATCCTGAAATTGTTGTAGCGGGTCATCGTGATTATGACGTACCAAATACAGCAGACGCGATTAAACATACTCGTAAATATTTAGTTGCATTTGATGAAGTTCTTGCAGGAAATCCTTCAAGTGAAGAAATTCAAACGGCAATAAAGGAGCGGTTCCCACACGTTAAAGCGTTAGAAATTGGACTTGTTTTAGCGGCAAACGCATTTGGGGCGAAAAAATAATGAAGCAAAAAACAAATTTAGAAATTATTCAAAGCACGTATGAAGGATCAGCTTCTTCGAATGCAAAACATTTAGCAGAAGCATTTTCTGAAAAAGTGGAATGGACAGAGGCAGAAGGTTTTCCGTACGGCGGAACGTATATAGGTACAGAAGCTATAATGGAAAATGTATTTAGTCGTTTAGGATCAGAATGGGATGATTATAAAGCGAGTGTAAAGACGTACCATGAAGTAAACGGAAAAGATGTAATTATTGCTGAAGGTGTTTATTCAGGAGTTTATAAAGAGACGGGAAAATCATTTGAGGCGGAATTTGTTCATGTATGGCAGCTTGAAAATGGAAAAATCGTAAAATTTAAGCAATATGTGGACAGTTACATTGTACGAGAAGCGATGAAGGCTTAAAATAAAATAAGGAAACAAATGGAATCGACTATGTGCAGGCGATTCCATTTGTTTATGTAATTATTAGGGGGAATGGGGAGTACATAATATGAAAAAATGGATAATAGGGACAATTACAATGATTGTAATTGCGGTAGGAGCTGTATTCGGTGTTACTAAACTTCTTAATTATATAGAGGAGGAGGAGAAGAGCCTTAAAGTACAAAAAGTAATGGATCAACAGGAGAAGAAAGTAAAGGAAGAGAAGCCACAAGTTAGTGAAGATGAAATTATTTCTACAATGCATAGGATGGTACATCAAAAAGTGAAATCCTCTGAGAAATGGGGATTTATCGAAATGACAAATAAGGAAATTAGTAGTGCGAAGAACGCAGTAGAAAGCAGTACTAATTTTAAATATAAAGCAAAGCTACTTTCTACTTTAGAGCGCTGGGAGAAAGGGGATTTTTCACAGACGGTTGAGGAGCATAACTTTTTGTGGGAAATTCAAGGTGGTGATACCGGAAAGGCAACAGAACGTTTATCGCCAGAAGAAGAAAAACAGTATGTGAAAGAAATGAAAGGTAAATAAAAGCATCGCCACTCTGGTGGCGATGCTTTTTCATTAAGAATGCTTCCGTACTAAAGCTCTAGTCGTCTGAGGAGAAACAGTTTTAAAATGAGAGAATAAATAGCCCCCCGTAACGACGATAATTGTCCCGAAAATTTGAATCCATGTTAGTTCTTCTCCAAGGAAAATAAATGCTAAAATAGCTGTGAAAATTGGATTGAAATTTAGAAAAATCCCCGATGTAGTAGCGCCTAATTTCTGTACACCAATATTCCAAAACACCATACAAAGTACCGTTGAAATGAGTCCTGTATATAAAAGTGATGTAATGAAAGAAGAATTAATATTGGAAACAGTGAAGCTTCCTATGTTAAATGGTAGTAATAAAATAACGCCGAAAATACCAGAATATAATGTTGCCATGAGTGGTGTAGTTGTTTTTGTAGCCCATTTACTACAAACAGAATAGATTCCCCAAATACAAACAGCCGCAATCATCCATAAATCTCCGCTATTAAAATGTAGTGAAAATAAAAGAGCGAAATTTCCTTTTAAAAGGACGAGCATAACCCCGAAAAATGAAAGAATCATAGAAAGAATTTGAAGTGTATTTACTTTTTCTTTTAGAAATAGCACAGAAAATAATGCAATTGAAATAGCGTTCAATGTAGAAATAAGACCTACATTCGTTGCGGATGTTTTTTCTAATGCTAAAAATTGAAAAATGTTGAAAAGAGCGACACCTGTAATTCCCATAATTACTAACGGGATTATAGCAGCACGCGGTGGAATAATTTTCTTCTCTTTAAACCATACGAGTGGTAATAAACAAACAATCGCAATCATCCATCTTAAACTTGTCAGTGTCATCGGAGACGCATGATCGACAAGTGATTTCCCAACGACAAAATTTCCTCCCCATAATAAGCTTGTTAATAATAGTAAAAAGACGTAAAAATAAGGCATACTAAAAACCCCTTTGTTGAAATAAGAATGAACTGTAAATAATTTTAGCATTTTTCTTTATTATCTAATATATTCTTTTGTATAATGGTAAAAACTCGATAAAATGTTTCGTTAGAAATCTTATTTACAGAAAAACATTCAGTTTTATATAAGTTATGAGATGTTTCTTCGAATAATCGTCGGTAAGAAAAAAGGGGGAATTTTGATGGAGTCATCTGTTATTAAAGTGCTTGATGATTTGGATGTGAAAATTTTAGATATATTGCAGAAAGAATCACAAGTAAGTAATGCAGAGCTTGCACGCCGTGTTAATTTATCTCCAGCTGCGATGCATGCACGAATAAAAAGGTTAGATGGGGAAGGTTTTATTGATAAGCAAGTAGCAATTTTAAATCAAGAAAAGCTTGGATTTGATTTATTATGTTTCATTTTTATGAGTACGAATATTCATCAGTATGAAAAGCTGGAAGTGTTAGAACGAGAATTAGAATCTATGCCTGAAGTGTTAGAATGTCACTGTTTAACAGGAGAGTATGATTATTTATTAAAAGTTGCGAATCGTGATCGTAAAGAACTGGAGCAGTTTATTAGAAAGTTGAACAAGCTTGGTATTACACGGATACAGACGAGTTTAGCACTTCGTGAAATTAAATATTCGACGGTATTGCCGATACGAAATGAGGAACCGAGCATCGATTAAGTTGCTTGGTTTTTTGTTTATATAAAATTCAGAAAAGTGATTGACGGAGAGAAAAGAGAGATGTATTATTATATGAAATTATGAATTAAAATTCATATAATGTTATAAATATTAACACTGGGGGCAAGGGGATATAATATGAAAATCTTTAATGCGGTTACAAGTGATGTGAAAGAAATTTATAATCTCATTGAAATGTATGCAAAAGAAGGAGTTGTATTGCCGCGTTCTCTTTTGTCTCTCTAGCAATATTTACAATGTTTATATGTTATGAAAGAAGGAGAGGAAGTCGTTGGAGTTGCTGGTTTACATGTGTTAGGAGAGGATCTTGCAGAAGTACGATCGTTAGTAGTTTCGCATACATATGCAGGAAAAGGGATAGGGCGTATGTTAGTGAATCATGTAATGAATGAGGCAGCAAAAATAAAAGTGAATAGAGTAATTTCTTTAACATATGAAACAGATTTTTTTCAAAAGTGTGGATTTGATTTTGTGAATAAAGAATCATTGCCAGAGAAAGTATGGATTGATTGTAGACATTGTCCAAAATTTGATTGTTGCGATGAAGTGGCGATGATTCGGCATGTTGGATGAAATTTTAGAGAAAAAGCACCCACTATTATTCAAATAATAGTGGGCATCTATATTTTAATACAAAATGAGATGGTATTAGGAATTTGAATTCGTTTTTCTCACGGCAAAATTATAAAGTGGATCTCTAAGTTCATAGTTATACGTAGAACCATCGACAAGTCCTACAACTTTATCGTTATCATAAAGGTCGAGCATTAATTGTGCCATTTGTTTTGCAGTGTGGAATTGTGGTACAACATTATCGTATTGGAACTCATCAATATTAAATGAACGTTTTGCGAATTCTGTTTCAGTTGCACCAGGAGCTAAAACTTTTGCTTGTAGTTTTGCACCTTGTTCTTTCAGTTCGTGAGATAGTCCTTCTGTAAATGCACTTACATAAAATTTCGTAGCGCAATACGTAACAGCATTGGCAACGATCGTGTATCCACCGCCTGATGAAACGTTAATAAGCTGTGTTCCTTCGGTCATTGAATAATCTCGAACGAAAAGGGAAGATAGTATTGTTAGTGCTTCTATATTTACATGCAACATCGTTTCTATCTTGTTTAAATTTTGTTCAGCAATTGAGGCGAAATTACCAAAACCTGCGTTGTTAATCCACGTTTCAATTTGAAAACTTTGTAGACTTTCATAAAATTTATAAACTTCTTCAGTGACGGATAAATCAGTTCTTCGAATGACAACATCCAATTCCGGATGCATTTCGTTAATTTTCAATTTTAATTCTTCTAATTCTGCTTGTCTTCGAGCTACAAGTATTAAGTTTTTTCCGCGAGATGCAAAGGCTAAAGCTGATTCATAGCCAATTCCGGAACTAGCACCAGTAATAACAGTATATTTCATATAAAATCCCCCTAAGTTCAAATTAATTTAGTATGGTTAGATTTTATTTGTTAGAGTATACTCTAAGTCAAATGTTTTTTATAAAGAAGTTAAATATATGATGGTAAATGGCATGTGGAGGGAGTATGAGTATGTACACAATTAGCGAGGTAGCTAAATTATTAGGAGTGAGCACACATACATTACGTTATTATGAAAAGGAGAACATATTAATTGCAAATCGCGATGCAAATGGAAATCGACTGTATGAAGAATCGCATATAAAGTGGTTGCAGTTTGTAATGAAATTAAAACAAACGCAAATGCCGATAGCGAAAATAAGAGAATACGCTAGATTATATTTAGAAGGAGAGCATACAACCGAAGCTCGTTTACAACTGTTAGAAAATCATAAAAAATCTATTCGAACTCAAAGAGAAAACTTAGAAATTACAGAGAAGATGCTTGAAAATAAAATTATTGCATACAAAGACTCGTTGAAAAGTAAATAGCGTACAAAATATTTCGTTCTTTGTTGCATGTTGAAAAGGGAGTACAGGTCTTTGTTTTGGAATTTATCTATGAGTATTTTATTATAATGTGCCGATAAATTAAAAAAGAGCAGTTAGCTAAAAGCAACTGCTCGATTCAAAGGGATCTCCAAGGGGGGAATGGAGAAAATATTATGTTACTACCATTATTGACAGATTATTAAGAAATATTCATGTGGATTTAAGAAATTTAAAATATTTTTTGGTTAATAGAATCCGGGTGTTGACACTTTATCAATTGGTCATGTAGAATGTTTATGAATGACATTCAGTCATTTTTTTCTGTGAAAGGGTGTAGATAAGCAACTTTTATATGTAGTTAGCTTAATAACGGAACAAATATAAGGATAAATGAGGATGATATTGTTTTTTTAAATAGTAGTTAGAGTGAGATTATATTTTTTAAATTAAAAATGACTGACGGTCAGTCAGTAAATAATAGAAGGTGAGAGATATGAAAAATAAAGCTTGGTTATATGTCATATTAACATGTATTTTTGAAGTCTTTTGGGTGTTTGGTTTTAATACAGCTCATACTTGGTGGCATTGGGTCATTATTGTAGGAGTTATCGCTGTTGATTTTTACTTCCTATCGAAAGCGTGCGAACATCTTGCAACAGGGACTGTATATGTTGTGTTTGCCGGAGCTGGTACGGTAGGTACTTTCCTAATGGATGTATTCCTTTTCGGCGGCAGTTTCAGTGTAGGAAAACTATTCTTTATCGTGATGGTCGTAGCGGGCGTTATCGGTTTAAAATTGGCTGATAATAAAGAAGAAACCGCGGAAGAAACTATGGAAGGAGCTGCTTAAAAATGGGTTGGTTTTTCGTATTTTGTGCTGCAATTAGTGAAATAGTCGGTGTGATAGGCCTTAAAATGTATAGTAAAGATAAGACGTTAGCAAATGGAGCGATTTATATAGGTGGATTTGCAACTTCCTTTGCATTCTTATACACATCTTTCTTGTTCTTACAAGTAAGTGTAGCTTATGCGGTTTGGATTGGCATTGGAACAGCAGGAGCTGTTTTATTAAATATGTTTCTGTTTGGTGAATCAAAAAGTAAGGCACGTTTGATTAGTGTAGCTCTTATTGTATGTGGAGTTACGGGATTAAAGGCTCTTTCATAAGAAAAGGATATTAAAGTTAAATCTCCTAACGATTTGTTGGGAGATTTTTATTATGAAAAGTGCACGATGATTGACAGTACAGCTAGTTATTTTATAAAATGAGTGACAGTCATTCAATACGCGTGTGAAAGGGTTTAGATGATGAATAAAAAAGAAAAAATTGTCTATGCAGCTATTGAAGTGTTTCAGGAAAAGGGCGTTGAAAAAACGAAGATTTCTGATATCGTGAAATTGGCTGGCATTGCACAAGGAACTTTCTATTTATATTTTCCTTCTAAGTTATCTGTTATGCCTGCAATAGCAGAAGTGATGGTTGAGAAGATGATACTTGCAGTGAAAGAAAAAGTACAGAACGATTCACCTTTTTCAAGTAAAGTTGAGCAAGTAATAGATGCGGTATTTACCTTTATAGCTGAATATCGTGAAATACAAGCATTAATGTATGCGGGCCTTGCATCAACTGAACATATAAAAGAATGGGAAGCTGTATATGAGCCTCTTTATATATGGCTAAGTGACTTTTTAAGTGAGGCAAAAGAATCAGGTGAAATTCGTGATTCGGTTCACGCAGAGCGAACAGCGAAGTTATTTATCGCTCTTGTTGAATCAGCAGCGGAACAAGTTTATTTATATGATCATAAAGATGATGAGCAAGTCGAGCTACAAAAGGCAGAAGTACTAGATTTTTTAACACATGCACTACATAATAAAGAAGTAGTAAGATGAACCTGTCTGAAAAGGTAGGTTCATTTCTGCGGGAAACTGAATGATAGTCATTCACCCTGTGTTTATGTATGTGTGGAAGGATAGAGTGAAATTCTAATGAGTGGGGACATCTTTACTCAGTATGAGCCCACAAATAGCAGGATAAAGAAAAAGCTTCTTGGGCATTATTTTTGAGAGGAACTACGGGAAGAGGTGTTAAAAATTGAAGAAACCGATAAAAGAACAAAAGATGGTATTGATCATTCTTTTGAGTAATATATTTATCGCTTTTTTAGGGATTGGATTAATCATTCCGGTTATGCCGTCCTTTATGAACGATATGAATTTAACAGGAAAGACGATGGGTTATCTCGTTGCAGTGTTTGCAATGGCGCAGCTTATTACTTCACCTATTACGGGTCGTTGGGTCGACATTTACGGTAGGAAGAAAATGATAATCATTGGATTATTTATTTTTGGTGTTTCAGAGCTTCTTTTTGGATTAGGTACAGATGTGTGGATGCTTTATGCAGCGAGGGTGTTAGGCGGAATTAGTGCCGCGTTTATTATGCCGGGTGTTACGGCATATGTTGCTGATATTACTTCTATTCAAGAACGTCCAAAGGCGATGGGATATCTTTCAGCGGCTATTAGTACCGGATTTATTATAGGGCCTGGAATCGGCGGGTTTATTGCAGAATACGGTATACGTGTGCCGTTCTTTGTGGCAGCAGTGATTGCCTTTGTTGCATGCGTGATTTCTATATTTATTTTGAAAGAGCCGTTAACGAAAGAAGAACTTGCAGAGATTGCAGCTAATACGAAAGAATCCAGCTTTATCGGAGATTTAAAGAAATCATTAAATCCAATGTATGCAATCGCATTTATTATTGTATTTGTACTCGCATTCGGTTTATCAGCATATGAAACTGTTTTTAGTTTGTTTTCTGATCATAAATTTGGTTTTACACCGAAAGATATTGCTGCAATTATTACGATTAGCTCCATCTTTGGGGTAGTTGTGCAAGTATTTATGTTTGGCAAATTGGTTGACATGTTCGGTGAGAAAGTATTAATTCAAATATGTTTAATTGTAGGTGCAGTATTAGCATTCGTCTCAACTGTAGTCTTTAATTATTGGATTGTACTTCTCGTTACTTGCTTTATTTTCCTAGCATTTGATTTGCTTCGTCCAGCTTTAACGACGTTTTTATCAAAAGCAGCTGGAAAAGAGCAAGGATTCGTTGCTGGTATGAACTCAACGTATACGAGTTTAGGAAATATCGCAGGACCAGCGATGGGCGGAATATTATTTGATATAAACATTAATTATCCATATGCATTTTCAGGTGTTGTTTTAATCGTTGGTCTCGGCATTACATTTATGTGGAGAGAGAAACAGTTAGCTGAAAGTTTTGCGAAGTAATGTAGTGAATAACGAAAAGCCTCTTACTATTTTTATGGTAAGGGGCTTTTCGTTTATAAACTTAATCCAAACCGCTTTAATTCAATAAATATCCCCTCTAATTGCTTTCCTTTATCCGTTAATGTGTACTCTACACGAGGCGGAACTTCTGGATATACTTTTCTCGTTATAATCCCTTGTGCTTCCAATTCTTTTAGGCGAAGCGATAAAGTTTTCGGACTAATCCCGTCCATTGATTTTTGTAAATCACTAAAGCGTAAAGTTCCTTCTATAAGAAGGTCACGAATGATTAAAAACGTCCATTTTGTACTAATTACGTCAAGCGTTTTAGCGATAGGACAAGGTATACCAGGTAAACCTTTCGTTAATACAACTGGATCTATATTGCTCATGGAAATAGCCTCCATAAAAATTTTTTGGATGAATTTACCTTATCGTATCACAAAACTATCTTTTTGGTAACTATATGAAAAAAATATCACTACTTCCATAAAGGAAGTTAATGCATATACAATAGCAATACGAAATACAAAGGGTTTGTATGAGAAGGAGGTGATTTCCATGAGTATAAAAAAGTTGTTTGGGTTCTTTAGTTTTTTTGTAATTTGTATTGTGCTTGTAGCATGTAGTGGTGAGCAAAAAACGGAAATCCAGTTATTAAAAGAAATGCCAAAGCCAAAAGCAATGACAATCGATCCTTCACTAAATAAAAAGGAAGCGACAGAAAGAGTTCATGCAGCGCAGCGTTTTTATGCATTTTGGGATACAGGTAAAGAGGAGCTTATTCCGCAGACAGTTACGGAAAATTTCTTCGATAATACGTTGCCGAAAGGCCGCCCACAAGGCACTGAAGGATTAAAATTTGCGGCACAAAATTTTCGTAAAGTCGTTCCTGATATACATTGCGAGATTGAAGATTTATTAGTCGTTGGTGATAAAGTAACAGCTCGTCTTTCTTTTACAGGAACTCATAATGATAAGAAAATCAATTTTTTTGCAATTGATATTTTACATGTGAAGGACGGCAAGATAACGGAAGATTGGCATTTAGAAGATAATCTTACGCTGAAGCAGCAACTCGGCTTAATAGCTGAAGAATAGATCATATAGGGGAGAGAAAAGTGATGAAAAATATATTGATTATAAATAGACATGAAAAATACGGTACGAAAGAAGGACGATTAAATAGAACGTTAGTTGATTATATGGTAACTGTATTAAGTGAGAATCATCATGTGAAAACAACAACGATTCAAGATGGCTACAATATTAAAGAAGAACAAGAGAAGTTTTTATGGGCCGATGTTGTAATTTATCAAACACCAATGTATTGGTTTAGTGTTCCTGGATTATTTAAAACTTATATGGATGAAGTATATGAATATGGCTTGTTCTTTAAAGGTGTAGATGAATATGGAACAGGCGGTTTATTAAAAGAGAAGCAGTATATGTTTTCTACAACTTGGAACGCACCTGAAAAAGCATTTGGAGATAAGACGAAGTTCTTTGAAGGAGAAAGTTTAGAATCAGCACTTAGTCATTTACATCGTGTGCAGAAGTTTCTTGGCATGAGTCCGTTAAAGAGTTTTGCTTGTTATGATGTGGTGAAAAATCCGGATATTGAGCAATATTTATTGAACTTGAAAGATCACTTAGATAGAGTAATTAAATAATAGTTTGTATCTGTATGTGAAGAAGGTACTACTAAGGATGTAGTACCTTCTCTTTCATGAAATACGTTGAAAATCTTTACTTATACAGGACGGTTTTAGTTTTTTTGATTTGATTAAATGTTTAATATCAGAGATGTTATCGTATGAAAGCTGAGTATGATAATAGTTAATGTACTCAAGTAATGCAAAAATATAAATAAATAGAGTGAATGATACCCCGCCTAAAGGTAAGTGGGGATACCAAATTACAAAATCAATAGTAAACGTAATAAATCCCGTGACAATCAATGCTATATTTATCTTTTTAAGTACTTTTAAATATTGAATCATCCTAATAGGTGTAATAGATGTTTTCTCTTTTTTTAGTCGTTTCCGCTTTACGTACCAGTAAATTGCTCCTTGTAATAAGATAAACTCTAAAAGAAGAAATGAGATCCAAAAAGAAAATAGGGAATATAAATGTAACGTAGGATAAGCATAATTAAGTAAGTAACTTGTGAAAATAAAAGTAATGACTGAAAATAACTCACCTGTGTATAGATAGGAAAGTCTTTTTTCTAGGTTGCGTTTCATGGTTCTTCTCCTTTTATAAAAACTCATATTTTAATACGTGGATGGCTGTATCCATAACTTCGCAAAATTCGCCCAACCGAATGAATCAATTGTTACGTTTTTTAAAGAAGAAGGGTATGTTTTTCTTTTTAAAACGTGATAGTTAAATAAAATGATGTTTTCAGCTTGTAAAAACTCTTCAATCTCATACATGAGCTTATACCGTTTTTCTTTATTGTCTTCTAATAAAAAGGTATCAAGTAAACAATTAATTTGTTTTGCATAGTGTGGGTCCATGAATCGATTTACGAAGCAACTTTTATTTTTAAATACATTTAAAAATGCAATTTCATGATCGGTAGCAAATACTTCCCCCATGAAAATAATATCCGCATGTTTATCAATAGAACGATTCATATAATCTGAAACGAGAAATGGGTGAAGTTCTACGTGTACTCCTAATTGTTCGCAGCGTTCTTTTAGGAAATGTGCATCATTTGCACTATCTTTAAATGCGAAGAAATAAATATGTATCGTTTCTCCATTATAGGTGCTCTTTTTTAAATAATCTTTCGCTTTTTCTAAAGAGTAGGACCTGTTAGGAACTTGGCGGCTTCTTTCAGGAAAAAAGCTTGATGCAGCAATTGTTCGTCTGCGCTCTATGCTATGAAGTATCGTTTCAACGTCATATAGTTCTCTCCAAGCTTTTCGAAAGTGAATGTCGTGATGAGGACCAGGTTTTGTAAAGTTGAAGCTAGCATAAATACAACCTATTTCTTCTATTTGTATATCATGCCTTTCATTTTCCTCTTCATTTGGTAGTTCATAATCAGCATCTATTTGCAAATGATCAGGAATACCCCAAAATTCAATACGGTCTAATAACGCACGCTCTTTAAAATAATGGGTGAACGCTTCGAGTACGATATTGTCTTCAGAGTAATGAGTAAGTTTAAAAGGTCCAGTACCTATGTAGTGATGATTTTGAATAACTGCATCATGCGGTAAAATTGCGAGTTGCATGGAACTCACATAACGTAAGAAAAAAACGTTAGGTTTTGCTAAATGAAATCGTATTTGCAGTGGTGATGGTGTTTCAATTTGAACAATTTTTTCTGTTAACCATTCGAAAGGGGAGTGGATTTGTTTTAATCTTTCAAATGAAAATTGTACATCTTTAGAAGTTAGAACTGTTTCGTTATGAAAATGTATATCCTTTCGTAAATAAAAGGTCCACGTAAGCCCGTCTGCACTTAATTCCCACGTATGTGCAATGTGTGGTTCCATTTTTTCAGTAACATCATTATAAACGACTAACGTATCAAAAATTTGACTCGTAAGATGGCTCTCCGTAGTTACAGCCACAAAAGCCGGATCTAATGGGAATATCTTTCTTGATATAGGAATCTTCAATATGTCGTACATATCATTTGAAGGTTTGTATCCAAAATGATGATGTAGTTTATTTTCTATCTTTTTTTGAAGTGCAAGGGGTAGAGGTTCTTTTAAAAGAAGAAAAACATCCTTTAACTTTTCTTGCGCTAACAGTTCATCTGTATAGGATTCAATTGCTTCTAGGAAACTATGTGTAAATAAAATTTCCGTTTTATTTCCGCGACCACGTCCTGGAGTCCAGTGAATTAATTGCTCCTCGTTCATTTTCTTTAATAAAATCTTTACGTTTTTCGTACTGCAATATAAAACATCCGCTAATTCTTGTAAGCTATTTCGTATATGTTGTTGGTCTTGTGCATGTAATCTTAAACGAATGTAATAGTCCATAATTTTCATATATACACTTCCTTCTATAATAAAGTGAAACTTTAATCAGTGGGGGACGCCCCCCACTGATTATTAGCCTTCACCAATCGGGCTTTTACGGGCAGTTGATCCCCACCTAACTTCTTTGCTTTCGCTGAATTTTGAGGTGGGGGTCTTACTGCCCGT
>NZ_JBFPJH010000085.1:0-12559 GCF_040838255.1 Bacillus sp. C30
GTAGAAGGATGAACAAGAGAGGGTTTAATGAAGATGATACATATTTTATTAGCTGATGATGATAAACATATTAGAGAGTTATTGCATTACCATTTACAAAAAGAGGGCTTTAAAGTTTTTGAAGCGGAAGATGGAAAGGTAGCGCAAGGCGTTTTAGAGAAAGAAAATATTCATCTTGCGATAGTAGACATTATGATGCCGTTTGTTGATGGCTATACGTTATGCGAAGAAATCCGGAAGTATCATGATATACCTGTTATTTTATTAACTGCAAAAGATCAGCTAGTCGATAAAGAAAAAGGATTCATTTCTGGTACGGACGATTATATTGTAAAACCATTTGAGCCAGCTGAAGTCATTTTCCGTATGAAAGCATTACTGCGTCGTTATCAAATGCTGAGTGCTGATATTATTACGCTGCACGGTACGACAATTGACCGAAAAGGGTTTGAAGTGAAGTGTAACGGTCAGACGATTTTGCTTCCATTAAAGGAATTTGAATTATTATCACAACTTGCTAGTTATCCTGGAAGAACCTTTTCAAGAGAAGAATTAATTGAATTAGTATGGGGAATGGATTTTGAAGGAGATGAACGAACAGTTGACGTTCATGTGAAGCGACTGAGAGATCGTTTTTCAAAACGAACAGATGATTTTCAAATTACGACAGTACGCGGACTCGGTTATAAGTTGGAGTTGAAATAAAATGAAATCATTATATTCTAGATTTGTTTTTATGACAGTCGGTATTATGCTTCTTAGTAGTATTATCGGTTTTTTATTAACGAACGTATATTATCAAGTGAAGTTAAAACCGTACAATAGTGAAAAGATTTTAATGTATGCTAAAGAAGTAAAATCATTATATGAAAAGCAAAGCGAAGAGAATAAAGAGGCATACTTACAGTCTATTGCGAAGTTAGGGTATGAAATTTATATTGTAGATGACGAAAATCATGGAAAGCGTATTGGGAATGCGTTTCGTAAGATAACAATTAGTGATGATACTGTTCATAAAGTATTGCAAGGTGAGACGTTTAATGGCGTTTCCACATATCCAACGCGCCTCTTTATTACAGGATTTTTCGATAATGAATTAATTAATAGTGTCGGTGTACCGCTAAAACACGATGATAAACAGTACGCTTTATTCATTCGCCCTGATATTCAGCAACAATTTGGTGAGATGAGAATTTTTCTAGCGGTATTACTCGGTTTCATCGTTGTATTAAGTATCATTTTTATAGCGATCGCAGCAGGGTATATTGTTCGTCCTATTCGAACATTTACGAAAGCGACTCAAAAGATTGCAAGTGGTGAATATGATATCGAATTAGATGAAAATCGAAAAGATGAAATTGGTACACTAGCAACTAATTTTCAAAAGATGACAAAGAGCATTAAAGAATTAGACCAAATGAGACAAGAGTTCGTTTCTAACGTTTCTCATGAATTCCAATCTCCACTTTCTTCGATACAAGGTTTTTCGAAAACATTACAATCGGAGAATATGAGTGAAGAGGAAAGAAAACGTTACTTGAAAATTATTGAGGGCGAAAGTAAGCGGATGTCTAGTTTATGTAAACAGTTACTTACGCTTGCTTCATTAGATAAAGAAGAGAAAGTTCTACAAATGAAAGAGTTTCACTTACAAAAGCAAATTAAAGACGTCATTTTTATGCTCGAATGGAAATGGCGTGAAAAAGATATAGCTGTCGAATTTGATGTGCCGGACATCACTATACAAGGTGATGAAAACTTACTTCATCAAGTATGGAGTAATATTTTTACGAATAGCATTAAGTTTTCAAACGATGGCGGAACCGTTGAATTTGTTGTAGAAGAATTAGAATCCGGTATTGTCATTTCTATATCAGACAACGGAATTGGTATGGAAAAAGAAGAAATGGATCGTATATTTGATCGTTTTTACAAAGTAGATACAGCAAGGGCAAGAAACGTAGAAGGTAGCGGTTTAGGGTTATCAATTGTGCAGAAAATTGTTGAACTGCATCAAGGAAACGTTTCAGTTTATAGCACGAAAGGGGAAGGGACGACTGTTCGAGTTGAGCTTCCGAAATAGATGGAAAGGAAGAGGCTGTTTTTGGAACAGTCTCTTCTTATTTTTGTCAATTGGTCAATATATTATCACTTACGTGTAAAGTGATAAAAAGTTGTTTAAAAAAATGCGAGTCATTCTATTTCACAATTGGGTCAGTTTGTGGAATAAGATTAGCAGGAAGTTTATTTGAAAATGTAGAATCTCTACAGAGTTATAAGGCTTTTATTGAAACTTTAACTATTTAGGGAGGCGATTACTTTTAAACGAATTGACTTGTTTTTAAACGGACTAGATTCCACATTCGATAAAGAGAGTTGGTATGCACCGTTTAAACATGCTATAGAAGGACTTACAGCCGAACAGGCTATCTGGAAACCATATGGAGAGGCAACTAAAACCATTTGGGAGAACGTTAATCATCTCATTTATTACAAAGAGAGACTTGCTGCAAACTTGGAAGACCGTGAATGGATACATAATCTCGACGGTGATGAAACCTTTTATCTTACCAATCAATCTAATGATGATAAGGAATGGAAGAAAGTCGTTGAACGTTGTGAAAATGCCCAACGTAATTTAAGACAGGCATTGAGCGCAATTTCCGAAAGAGAGCTTGAACAAAATTCACTTGAGGGTAAATTACTAGACATTATGCTTCATGATGCTTATCATACAGGTCAAATTATTCAATTAAGGAAAATGCAGGGGGCATGGCCATCAAATCGATAATTGAACGTTTTAGTTGGTGTTATTGTTATATTTTTAGTGAGGTATTTTACATTCAAAATTAAATAACTATAATTATAACCCCGTCCCAAATTTAGAACGGGGTTAAATTTGTTCCTGCTATAAAGCTGCCCCTTTCCCGCACTCTTCCTTAAACCGCACCCCAAAAGTATCGGCTGTAATCTCATCAGCTTTTGGCAATGAACGTAATTTCGGATGAAGCAGCCATACTATAGAAATAAATAAAATACCGATGCTAGCGAGTGAGAAAATGAGTTGGCTACTAAATACATTTGCAGTATATCCACCAATTAAAGAACCGAACGGCATAGCAATTTTCCCCATACTTCCTATGACTGTATTGATGCGTCCGATATATTGATTTGGAATTACAATTTGACTAATTGTCGCGAATAATATGTTGGTCGCACCAATTGGAATCCAAGCTAGGCCGAATAAGATAATAGAGAGCCATTGAAACGGTACAATCGTAGAGAGAAACCAAAAGATAGCGCCAGTCGCAAAGCCAATAATAGAGACACGGCCAACGTTACGTTTGCCAACCCATGAACTGAATAATGCACCGATGAGACTACCTGCTGATATAGCAGCTAAGAAGAAGCCATATGATTTCACGCCTCCTAAAGAATCAGCGAAAGAAGGGAGTATTGCCATTGTCATACCAATTGAAAAATTAGCGACTACTGAACCGATTAAGAATACGCCCATTAATGAACGAAAGACGATGGAAAAACCTTCTTTTAAATCAGAGAAATATTGTTTAGTTGAAAGTGATGTATTGGTTTCTGCTTGCTGTGGCATTTTCAATGAAAAGAACAAAAGGGCAGTAATCGCGAATGTAAAAGAGTCGATTACGTATAAAGTGATTGCGCCAAGTAGTGCTACTAATATGCCAGAAAGAGTCGTACAAATTAAGTCAATGCCTTGATACGCAAATGAAAAGAGAGAGTTTCCTTTTAATAATTGTGTTTTATGCAGTAGAAGTGGTAAAGCTTTCGATTGTGCGGGATAGGAAAATTGTTCGATAAAGGCTACGATGGGCATGATGATGAGTAGTAGTTGGACTGTTAGTAGGTCGAAGTAGTGTGTAATGGGAATGATTAAAATAAGAATGCATTGCAAAATTTGTGTGATGACAAGGGTGTTTTTGATTGACCATCTATCAACGAATGGACCAGTAAGAAACTGAAGTGCAGAAGGTAATAATGTAAGAAAACCTGCTAGTCCAGAATAAAAAGGATTACCACTCAGCTTATATACGAGCCACATCGCTGCTACATAATACAAACTATCTCCTACGTTTGTAAAAATTCTCCCTAAAAATAATAAGAGGAAATTCCGGTTTTTTAATACGTCCACTTTATCTACTCCTTTATAATAAATTTATTCGGTAAAATAAAATTGACCGTTGTTGTAAAAAAAATCGAATTACAATTTTTCTTCTTTTTTCACAAAGCGTTGCATTGCTCGCTCATCGATTTGTAGTGCAGTAGTAGAAATGTAATATGATTTACTATTTGGATCTTTATCCGCATCTTTTGTGATCTCATTTAATTCAGCCATCACTTCATGAAACTTTTTCACCCACACTTGAAATTGTTCTGGCGTAGCGGAAAACTCCCAGCTGGATGAAACGTAATTCCATTCAGCTGGGTCTTCACTTGCTTTTCGTAATGTAAAAGCTTCTTCAGGAGCAGCGAGAATATGGCTTTTCGTTGTTTCCGTCATTTGTAAAAAGATTTGGCGACCTGATTCGCTTAAAATTTCTAAATGAGGCAATAACTCTGCAGCAGGGGTGAAGCCTTTAGCGACAGATTGATAAAATTTTTGAACGATGCCATTTTTCTCTTCTGTATAAACGATTTCTATAAGATGATTCTTCTCTAATTCTTTTAAATGATAATGAATTTTAGCCCTTGAAATGCCGAATTTCTCAGATAGTAGTTGCCCTGTATAAGGACGTTCTAATAGACGCATCATCATTTCGGCGCGTAGTGGGTCGCCTAATGCTTTTAGTTGGCTATAAGTAGTTAATGTTAACATGGGCTTCAAAATGATCAACTCCTTGAATTAAATTACTCGGTCAATATTATTTGACTGAATTGTATCAAGGATTTTATTTATTTTCAATACTTTCAGAAAATTTAATCTTTGTAATGTAATCTTCTGTTCATATTCCGTTCATATTTCTTTTTTATTATAAGTGCATAGAAAGTAATAGGAAGGAGCGAGCGAAATGTTTTTAGCTCTGCGTGAATTAAAACAATCAAAATTAAGATATGGATTAATCGGACTTATTATGGTGTTATTATCATTTTTAGTCCTTGTAATTTCAGGATTAGCAAATGGATTATCATATGATAATGCTTCATCGATTCAAAATATGGAGGCAAATAAATTTGTACTAGCGGATGATGCGGAAAATAAATTACTTCGTTCACAAATTAAGCAAGATGATGTAGATAACGTAGTAAATCAAGTAGGCGAGAAAGAGGCCGTTCCGTTTCGTGTGAAAGTTTCAACTTATGAAAAGAAAGATAGTTCGAAAAAAGTTGATGTCGCTATTTTCTCAAGTGAACGTGATTCATTTTTAGAACCGAAAATTGTAAAAGGTGAGAAATTAGGTACAGCAAACAACGAAATGGTTGCTGATGAATCAATTAAAGAAAAAGGAATTGAAATTGGGGATACAATTATTGATCCTGTTTCAAAGAAAGAATTTACAATCGTAGGATTTACGAAAGATCAAATGTTTAGCCATACACCAGTCGTTTATGTAAATGAAGACGTATGGGGCGCTATCTCACAACCAAACCAAAAAGATTATAGTGCAATTGCGCTTAATACAGATAAAGAAATTAAAAATGCACATGTTATCGACAAAAAAGAAGTATTACAAAGTATTCCAGGGTTTAAAGAAGAGCAAGGAACATTAACGATGATTATCGCGTTCTTACTTGTTATCGCTGCGTTACTAATCGGTGTATTCTTCTACGTCATTACACTGCAAAAAACACAGCAATTAGGTGTACTAAAAGCAATCGGTACGAAAAATTCTTATTTAGCAAATAGCTTAGTCGTGCAGGCATTATTCTTATCAGTCGTTGCGATGGTAATCAGTATTGTTCTTGTACAAGGATTAGAACAGATTTTGCCAGCGGGTATGCCGTTCTTATTAACAACACCAATGATTGCACAATATGCAGCAATCTTTATCGTCATTAGTATTTTAGGAACACTTATTTCGTTATATCAAGTATTAAAAGTTGATGCATTAGAAGCAATTGGAGGCGGGATGTAATGACTTCATTATTAAAATTAGACAAAGTAAGTAAAGTGTACGGAGAAGGGAATACAGAAGTAACAGCCCTTCATCCGATGTCGCTTGATGTGAAAGCTGGAGAATTTATCGGAATCGTCGGTCCTTCTGGATCAGGGAAAAGTACGTTATTATCAATCGCGGGTGCTTTACTATCACCGTCAAAAGGGGATATTTACATTCGTGAGCAAAATATTACGAAGTTATCAGAAAAGGAAATGACAGACATTCGTTTGAAAAAAATCGGCTTCATTTTCCAGTTCGCAAATCTTGTTCCATATTTAAATGTAAAAGAACAATTGCTTTACATTGCAAAGCTAAAAAAAGAAAGCAAACAAGAATCAGAAAATCGTGCGGATCATTTATTAGCGGCATTTGGATTAGGAGAAAGAAAAACTCATTATCCAAATCAACTATCGGGCGGGGAAAAGCAAAGGGTAGCAATCGCTCGTGCGTTCATGAACAACCCAGATTTAATATTAGCGGATGAACCAACTGCAAGCTTAGACTCAAAACGCGCACGTGAAGTCGTGGAAATGATGAAACGTGAAGTGAAAGAAAGTCAAAAAGCAGCAATTATGATTACACATGATGAAAGAATGCTTGATGTATGTGATCGTATATTGACGCTTAGAGATGGGCAGTTAATATAAAGAAAAAAGGCCAACCGTACATATATGTGCAGTTGGCCTTTGTATGATTATTTTAAAATAGATATAATGGCTTTATTTTGAGAATAACGTTTTAATTTTATTTCGTGTTACTAATAAAAGTCCACCTAAGACAGATAACATTCCTAAAGGCACGTTACTTGATTGCTCACTACCAGCGTTAGGAAGTTCTCTAGCACTGTTTTTCGCTGGAACAGTAGTATTGTTATTGTCTGTTTGCGTTTGTTTCGATTGTGATACTTCATTAATTTTGTTATCTACATTTTGCTTTGTTGTATGTAACTCAGCTAATTTGTCATCAATTTTTTTCTCAGTATGTTTAAAATCGTTTATTTTAATATCTAAGTCTTGCTTTTTCTTTGTTAAATCGTCTGAAACAGTTTGTTTCGCTTGTTTCATTTCGTTTATTTTATTTAGTAAATCTTGTCTAGCTTCTTGTAACTCAGCTAATTTGTTTTTCACATCTTGTTTAGCTAGTTCTAAGTTAGATGAAAGACTATCTAAATTGCCTTTAATTTTCTTAAGTTCTTCTAATGTGTTACCTGTATTCGGTTTATTTTCTTTAATTTCAGCAAGTTTGTCCTCAGCAGTTTGTTTCGCTTTCTTTAACTCAGCTAACTTGTCATCTACCTGTTTTTTTACTTCCTTAAGCTCATTAACCTTTGCATCGATATTTTCTTTATGCTGCTTAATTTCATTCACTTTTTCATCAACAGTTTGTTTATGTTCTTTAATCTCATTAACCTTTTCATCAACAGTTTGCTTATGCTCTTTAATTTCAGCGATTTTATCTTCGGCGATTTGTTTGTCTTGCTGAAGTTTTGCATCTAACTCTTGTTTATGTTGTTTAATCTCGCCAATTTTTTCATCTGCAACTTGTTTACGTTCATGTAGTTCATTTACCTTTGTATCAACATTTTCCTTAACTTGGTTAAGTTCATTCAATGTTTGATCCACATTTTCTTTGTGCTGCTGTAATTTCGCATCTAACTCTTGTCTATGTTGCTTAATTTCAGCTAAGCGATCTCCCGTACTTTGCTGGGGAGTAGCTTCATTTACTTCTGCATGAGTAGGGGTAGATCCCGCAATCATTGCTAAAGCTAGTGTAGAAGCAGCGATTGTTTGTTTTGTTTTCATATTTTTGTACCTCTTTCCTATGAGTGAACTCTATTGTGTAAAATTGAGCATATAGAAGTAGATTATTTTATCATTATATACCATGTTCGGCGCTTAGAGGAAGTATTTGCATAATAATCTATGATTATGTGATTCTTATAGTCTCTTATTTTGGGATAGGGACAAATCTTCAGCAAGATGAACAATTTTTTCTATAGTAGATTTTACATCTTTACTATCGCGAATAACAAACAAATAATCAGCCTCATTTTCTACAGGATCTACTACATCTTCATGTTGAGATTCAGCCTGTTGCCGAACGAGTACTTCTTTGAAACTGGAATAGTTACCTCTAAATATATTTATACTTCGCTTACTACGAGCTACTCTTTCATAAAGAATATCATCTGGAATGTCAAAACGAACGAGTATGCGTACATATTCCTCTTCCTTAAACAGCTCATTCAGCAAATACATCCGGCCGTTTCGGCTTCTATTTGAGTTGCAAATGATAAGGTGTAAATTTGTATGTTCTTTTGCATAATCAACAATGAATTTCGAAAGAGCGTGCTTAAATGTATTAGGGCCTTCAGTTGGCTGTAATTTTTCATAATGCGTGTTAATAAATTTTGCTTGGTTATCTTGATCCATAACGAAAGAGTTGGGTAATTCTTTTTCTAGTGCCTTAGCGAATGTAGTTTTTCCGCTGTGCGTTTTTCCTACTGTAATAATGACTAATCGTTTCATGACGCCCTCCAATTATGTTGTTATAATTTGGAATATTCGGTACGGATTGTAATCTTCCTGCTAGAAAACATGTGAATTGTTGAGGTGGTTACGGGCTGAAAACTTGACAAAAAAACTTATTTATGCTATAATTTACCAATATAAAAATAAAGTGTATAATAGGGTTCTCCTGGCCAGGGGAACCCTATTTTTGTTGTGAAAATGAAGGAGAGTGTATGTGCGTGAAAAAAGGTGAAGCAAGTGTAACGTCGTTAGTATCAGCTTTCGGAAGGGCGTATCATAGTGAATTTGATAGTTCTAAAATCTTTGATGATTATGTAGCTAAAGATCTTATTTCACAAAAAGAACGTAATGATATTGAAACGAACATGGTTCAAGGAATACATTTTTTCAATAAAGGCATTGCACAGCAGTTTCAAGACAATCCGAAAGAAATTTTAAAATGGATTACACAAGTTCAATTATCACCAACACCTTTGGCACGTGCGGCATATTGTGAAAGAGTATTACTACATGAAATTATATTAGGCGCAAAACAATACGTCATACTCGGTGCGGGTTTAGACACGTTCTGTTTTAGACATCGAGAATTAGAAAATAAAATAGAAATATTTGAAGTGGATCATCCTTCTACGCAAGCGTTTAAAACACAAAGAGTGAAAGAAGCAGAGTTTGAAATTCCAAGCAATCTTCATTTTGTTTCGATGGATTTTACTAAAGATTTCTCGAAGCAAAAATTAGTAAATGAAGGGTTTGAAAATAAACAGACTTTCTTTAGCTTATTAGGTGTTACGTACTATTTAACGAAAGAGGAGCTTTCTAGTTTAATAGAATACTTATTCGAGATGGTTCCAGGGGGAAGTTCTATCGTTTTCGATTATCCTGATGAAAACTTATTTACGGAAAAAGGATTATCCAATCGAGTTGAAAATATGATAAAGATGGCTGAGATAGGCGGGGAGCCGATGAAATCGTGTTTTTCTTATACCGAAATGGAAGCACTGTTAGAGAAGGCGGGCTTACTCATTTATGAGCACTTATCACCAGAGGATGTTCATACATTATATTTTGAAGGACGAAACGATTATTTAGAAGCTTTTGAGACGGTGCATTATGTACATGCGGTGAAGAAGTAGAGAATTAGTAGGCATGGGGAGGGATCTCTGTGTCTTTTTTTTGTAAAAAAGGAAATGAGGTGTAGTGATGGGAAGTAATAAGCATGTTGCTATTGGAAGTAGAGGGATTGTGAAGAATAATTTAAATGTTTATATAGGGGGAATTGCACATCGTTACCCAGCTAATAAAAATGGGTTACCCAAAAACGATAAAAATGATTAGAGACCCTGATTTTTATACAGTCAAAAAATCAGGGCTATTTTTAAAGGATTAAGGATTATTGAGTAAGTAATAGTTAATTGATTGTGCCAGTATTTTTATTCTTCACTAATAAAGGGAGCAATTATTTTTTTTTCATAAGAAGATAACACGATATTCGTTGATGGTGTACCATATTGCATTGTATCATCAATAAATTGTTCTAAACTTTCTACAGAATACGTTGCTAATTTGACAATATAGCTAATTTCCCCTGCTACTCTGAAACACTCAAGTACATCTGGATGATTATAGCAAAAGTTAGCTAATGATTTACAATCCTTTGATTTAAACAATATAAGTGCAGAAATTGGACGGTTTATTTTTTTTAGAGAAACATGTGCATGGTAACCTTCAATAATTTTTTGCTCCTCTAACTTCCGTACTCGCTCAGTTACTGACGGAGCAGATAAGTGAACGGCTTCTGCTAGATCCTTCATTGAAATTTTTGCATTTGACTGTAATAATCCCACGATTTTTTTATCAATTTGATCCATAAATTATCCAACCTTTTTTTATAAAATAGAATAACCTAAATTCCTTATATAATAAAGCCAAACAATCGAATATCCTTATTAAACTTATTTATCAGCCTTATATATTTGTATAAAATAAGGATAACAGGAGGCGATTTACGATATGAAAAAGGTTTTATTATTATTAGCTGATGGATTTGAAGCAGTAGAAGCTAGTGTATTTACAGATGTACTAGGTTGGAATAAATGGGAGGGAGATGGATCAACTGAGGTCGTAACAGTTGGCCTTCGGAATAAATTAACCTGTACTTGGAATTTTACTGTCATACCCGAAAAAACGGTTGATGATATTCAATTAGATGAGTTTGATGCATTAGCTATTCCAGGAGGTTTTGAAGAAGCTGGTTTTTATCGGGATGCATATAGTAGAGAATTCTTACATGTTATTCAACATTTTTATGCCAAGCAGAAGCCTATTTCCAGTATATGTGTCGCATCATTAGCGCTTGGAAAAAGCGGGATTCTTACGGATAAAAAAGCCACCACATACAGTCATCCAACGAGTAAACGAAAAGAGCAGTTAAAGAATTTCGGTGCAATAGTACAAAATGATTTAATCGTTCAAGATGGAAACATTATTACATCTTCAAATCCAGGTACAGCTTTTGATGTTGCATTTTTATTACTTGAAAAACTAACATCTAAAAAGAACGTTAAACATGTAAAGGATCTTATGGGGTTTTAGGCATTGCTCTTCAACAAAGGGATACTTGGAGTATTTTAAAATCTCTTAACGAACATGGTCCAAAAGAGTGGTCATCTAATTGGGTGATTGCTCCAGATAAAAGAGAATGGAAATAATATGTAATAACAGATGGTAATGAATCGATCAAAGGTAAGTGCCCTTTTCATGCATAATTTAATAAAAAGAATAATAATTGATTAAAATAGGAGAATTTTTATGATTGTAACACTCTTTACATATATATTGTTAGGTTTATCTTTATCAATACCTGCAGGTGCTATGACTGTCCAAATGACTAAACAAGGAATGAGAAATGGTTTCGTACATGGTTGGTTTGTAGGTATAGGAGGAATGACTGTAGATTTATCTTTAATAGTTCTGATTTATCTAGGGTTCTCTAGTGTATTAACCAATCCGTGGGTAGAAGCAGTTATGTGGTTACTAGGTTTTGGGTTTTTAATGTTTATTGGAATAGAAAGTATTAAAGAAGCAAAGTCAGAAGTTAACATAGAGGGAGAAGATCCTAATAAATCTTTATTAACAGCTTATTTATCTGGTTTTATGATTGCTATATCACCGGCTAATATTGTCTTTTGGATAGGGGTCTTTGGGCCGGTTCTAGTTTCTTCATTAGGTAATGCAAGTACATCAACATTTATATTAATAGCTGTAGGTATTTTATTAGGTATCTTTATGCATGATATGGTCTTATTAAGCTTTGTTCATTTTACTAGACGGTTTCTAAATCCAACCTTTATTAAATGGGTATCTATATTTGCCGCAATAGTACTATTCGGATTTAGTGGTTATTTTGGTTACGAGTTTATAAACCAAGTAATTACTTTTATTTAAAAAGCATAACTTTTATAAACTTAAATATGGCGGTTGTAATGTAAATGAAAAAGATACGCATTTTAAACCCAAACGCAACGTAATTGTAAATATGTTATATTACGTAGGTATCCCCTTAGGAATTCTTTGATTTCTAGGGGAGGGTTAAATTCCTTACATATAGCCTTTAGAAAAAGAAACAACCTCTACTATAATTGACGGTGTATGAACTTAGCTTGATAGCGATGGGGTAATTGCACATATCTATTCGCTGGAAAATATTAACTAAATCCAAGAGTAAAAAGCGCTATTCTTACTAAAAGAATAGCGCTTTTTTATTATTTTAGTATGATTTCATCTGAATGTATTGGAAATTTCTCCTGCAAAAGTAGTAGAATTTTTATTTGAATTTACTACTTCAGTTGGATTTATCATATTTCAATTTCGATAGAATAGTAAATAGGTATATTG
>NZ_JBFPJH010000086.1:0-12557 GCF_040838255.1 Bacillus sp. C30
ATGTACAAGCTTGTCCGTTAGCTATTCATATACTATAAATGAGCATAGTTCTTTCTCAGCCCTCTCTGACGGAAGAAATAAAAGCAACTGCAATAGAGTGCAGTTGCCTTTTTTTATGCTTTATCAGTTTCTAGTAGTCTTATAGTTGTCTCTAAAAATAGTTCCACTCCATTAATTAAAGCCGATTCATCCACATCAAATTTCGGATGATGATGTGGATAACAAGTATCAATATTTTTATTCCCTGTTCCTAATTTAATGAAACAACCAGGTGCTTTTCTTAAATACGCTGAAAAATCTTCTCCTCCCATAGAAGGTTCAAGATGCACAATACGCTGATTTCCGAACAATTTTATCGCACTTTTTTCTACTATTTTCGTAATGTACTCATTATTAACAACTGGATCATATCCGTAACGATACGTATATGTATAATCTCCCCCATGTGCTTCTGTAATTCCTTTTACAATTTGCTCAATTTTCTCTTTTGCTTCCTCTCTTAATGTTTGATTAAAAGATCGAACAGTTCCCATTAAAGCTGCTGTGTTTGGAATGATATTATCGGCCATCCCCCCATGAAATTGTGTAACTGACACTACTCTATGCATAAAAGCACTTGTATTTCTTGATACGATATGTTGTAAATTTGTAATGATTTGTGCTCCGATAGCAATAGGATCTATCGTTTCTTCTGGTCGTGCCGCGTGACCACCCTTTCCTAAAATTTCAATTGTAAATACGTCTGGTGCTGCCATCATAGGGCCATATACAATTCCTATCTTTCCACTTTCTAATCCAGACATAACGTGCAAACCTACTACATAATCGACGCCGTCCATAACACCGGCCTCCACCATTTCTTGTCCACCACCGGGATACACTTCCTCTGCGTGCTGAAAGAACAGACGGATTTCGCCTGCAAAATCTTCCTTCATATTTGCTATCGTCTCTGCTGTACTTAATAAAATAGCTGCGTGAGCATCATGCCCGCATGCATGCATTATTCCTTTATGCACAGACGTATAAGGTTTCCTTGTCTCCTCTTGGATTGGTAAAGCATCTATATCAGCTCGAATCGCAACTACCTTTCCTTGTTGCCTTCCTCTTTTAATTGCTAGCACACTGTACTGCGTTGGTCTCGTTACTTCAAAAGAAGAAAATGAGCATAATGTTTCATATATAAATTGCGAAGTTTCTTTTTCATGAAACGATAATTCCGGATACTTATGGAAATGCCGTCTCCATTTAATGATATTTTCCTCTGAAATAAAACTCCTCCACTCTCTTTTCATAATAATTACCTCCTTTTAAAAGGCTCTATACCTTGAAAATGTACTAAGTACCCAGTGATTATTAACCCACTCCAATTCAGGAATAACAAAACAAATATTATATTTTCCCGCCTTCTCACAATCCACTTCCTATTTACATGTCAAACCCATTACAAATTCATGCTGAATGTAATATAATTGCTAAGTTAGGGATTTTCTTTTTTAGTATTTAGTGCTAATATCAGAAAAGAGCCTTTTGACTTATTTTTACCTAAAATGTGGGATTTTGTTTTTTTCACAATAATGTAGGACATGATACCTACAAAGAGCTATTATTTCATTAAGCGAGGGAAAGACATGGAAAGATTAAAAGAGATATGGTCTCAACCACTCACACAATGGGTTGCAAAGACGGTTTATTACCTTGCAATTTTATTTGCATTACTTTGGTTGTATGGATTCCATGATACAAACACAAGTACATTTATTTACAATGAATTCTAGGGTGGGAACGTTATGAAGTTATTAGAACAAATTGAAAAGTGGGCTGTAGAAACGCCTGATCAAACCGCTTTTGTTTGGCGAGATGCGAAAATTACGTACAAACAATTAAAGGAAGATTCTGATGCGTTAGCACATTGGATTTCTTCTGAGTATCCAGATGATCGTTCACCAATTATGGTTTATGGCCATATGCAACCTGAAATGATTATTAACTTTTTAGGTTGTGTAAAAGCTGGACATGCTTACATTCCTGTAGATTTATCTATTCCAGCTGATCGTGTACAACGTATTGCTGAAAGTTCTGGTGCGAAATTACTGTTATCAGGGGCAGAAGTAACGGTAACGGACTTACCAGTTCGCATTACAAGTGAAGATAACTTAAAAGATATTTTCTTTACTCATAAAGGGAATACTCCAAATCCTGAACATGCGGTAAAAGGTGATGAGAACTTCTACATTATTTACACATCAGGAAGTACAGGTAATCCGAAAGGGGTTCAGATTACTTATAACTGTCTTGTTAGCTTTACAAAATGGGCTGTAGAAGATTTCAACTTACAAACAGGGCAAGTATTCTTAAACCAAGCACCTTTCTCATTCGATTTATCTGTAATGGATATTTACCCATCATTAGTAACAGGTGGTACACTTTGGGCAATCGATAAAGATATGATTGCACGTCCAAAAGACTTGTTTGCTTCTTTAGAGCAATCGGATATACAAGTATGGACTTCGACACCATCTTTCGCAGAAATGTGTTTAATGGAAGCCTCTTTCTCTGAAAGTATGCTACCAAACATGAAAACATTCTTATTCTGCGGTGAAGTGTTACCAAATGAAGTAGCTAGAAAATTAATTGAGCGTTTCCCGAAAGCAGCAATTATGAATACGTACGGTCCAACAGAAGCTACTGTTGCTGTAACAGGCATTCACGTTACAGAAGAAGTACTTGATCAATACAAATCACTTCCAGTTGGCTACTGTAAATCAGACTGTCGCCTTCTTATTATGAAAGAAGATGGTACAATTGCACCTGACGGTGAAAAAGGTGAAATCGTAATTGTCGGTCCAAGCGTAAGCGTTGGCTATTTAGGAAGCCCTGAATTAACAGAAAAAGTATTTACCATGATTGATGGTGAGCGCGCCTATAAAACAGGTGATGCTGGCTATGTAGAAAATGGTCTTCTATTCTATAATGGTCGTCTTGATTTCCAAATTAAGCTTCATGGTTATCGAATGGAATTAGAAGAAATCGAACATCATCTTCGCGCGTGTTCTTACGTAGAAGGTGCAGTTGTTGTTCCAATTAAAAAAGGTGAAAAATATGATTACTTATTAGCGGTTGTTGTTCCTGGAGAGCATTCGTTTGAAAAAGAATTCAAATTAACATCTGCAATCAAAAAAGAACTCAATGAGCGATTACCAAATTACATGATTCCACGTAAATTCATGTATCACTCTTCTATTCCAATGACACCAAATGGAAAGGTAGATCGCAAAAAATTATTGAGTGAGGTTACAGCATGACCGCATATGGATCATTTTATTTTTTCGCTATAGTAGGCATTTTATTAATACCTACTATCATAGCTGGATTAAAAGGTAAAATGTTGCGTAAATATAATGCCGTTTTAACATTAGTAATGCTCGTTATTATCTTCTCTGATAAACCGAAGCAAGCAATCATGTTAGCCGCATTTATTATTTGGCAATATGCCCTTATTAAAGGCTATTTAATGTTAAGAAAACAAAATAATAGTACATTTAGGTTTTATATGGCTGTTATTTTGTCGATTTTACCGCTTGTTTTAGCAAAAATTGCACCGTTTGTACCTGAGCTAAAGTTTGTTGTATTTTTAGGAATGTCCTATGTAACATTTAGAGCAGTACAAATGGTATTTGAAGTTCGTGATAACTTAATTAAAGAACTTTCCTTCTTTAATTTCTGGGAATTCGTTTTATTCTTCCCAGCTATCTCAACGGGACCTATCGATCGTTACCGCAGATTCCAAAAAGATATTCAAAAGCCACCTAGTGCAGAAGAATATCAAAATTTACTATATACAGGGCTAAACCGTATTCTCCAAGGTTTCTTGTATAAATTTATTATTGCTTACTTAATAAAGCAATATTTTATGGATCCGGCATTCGCTCAGCAAGATACAATCCTATCAAATATGATTTACATGTATAGCTATAGCTTATATTTATTCTTTGACTTTGCTGGTTATAGCTCATTTGTAATTGGTGTAAGTTATATGATGGGAATTAAAACTCCAGAAAACTTTAATAAACCATTCATTAGTCGTAACATTAAAGACTTCTGGAACCGCTGGCATATGAGTTTATCATTCTGGTTCCGTGACTTTATTTACATGCGTTTCGTCTTTTTCGCAACGAAGAAAAAGTTAATTAAAAACCGTTACACAATTTCGTATATCGGTGCATTTTTAAACTTTTTCATCATGGGAATATGGCATATTACTGGTGAGCATGTGTATCAATACATTATTTATGGTCTTTATCACGCTGCCTTGTTTATCTTGTTCGATATTTTCGAACGAAAAAACAAGAAGCATAAGTTTTGGCCAAACAATAAATTTACACACGTCCTTGCGATTGTAATTACGTTCCACGTTGTATGTTTCGGTTTCCTGATCTTCTCTGGACACCTTAACAGATACTTTTAATGCACCCTTCTTATACTATTAAGAAGTTGCACATATAATATATTTCGGATATAAAGGAGATTTTTAAAATGGCAGAATTCAAAGAGCAAGTATTAGATATTTTAGAAGAAGTATGTGAAAACGATATTGTGAAAGAAAACTTAGATGTTCAATTATTTGAAGAAGGTATTCTTGATTCTTTCGCTGTAGTATCTTTATTAGTAGAATTCCAAGAGCGTTTAGAGATTGAAGTTTCTATTTCTGATTTTGACCGCGATGAGTGGGCTACACCAAATATGGTTATTAAAAAGTTGGAAGAAATCCGATGAACAAAGTAAAATTTGGTCCGATGCTTTTAGCATTGGCCCTTTTTGCTGTATTCTTACTTATTCCAACGCGCTTCCTACTTCCACTTTTAAGTGATGAGAAAGTAGAACAAGCTGCGACTTCTTTAAAAGAAGAAAAGATTCAAAGTATGATTTTACAGCAAAAGATGTTAGCAGACCCGAAATATCTTCCGATGTACGGTTCATCGGAATTCGCACGTATGGATGCTTTCCATCCATCGAATTATTTCAAAGTAAAGCCTGAAGGATTCACACCATTCCTACTTGGGCGCGGTGGAACACAAGACCTTGTACATGTATTAAACTTCGCATCTACAATGGATCAATTGAAAGATAAGAAAATGATATTCGTTCTTTCTCCGCAATGGTTTGTACCACAAGGCATTGATGAGACACACTTTGCACCTAACTTTTCAAAACAACAAGGTTACCACTTCATTTTCAACGATGATTTAAAACCTGAAATGAAAAAACAAATTGCAAAACGCTTATTAAACTTTGAGATCGTTAAGAAAGAAACTTTACTTAAAGTTTCGCTTGAAGGTATCGCTTATGATGATACGAAGCATAAAGTAAAAGCACTTGCTGCTAAACCTTTCGCTTATATTTATCGTAACATTTTAGATCGTAAAGATTTATTTACAGCAATGTTTGATATTAAGCCGCATAAAGAAAAGCTTGATCCATCATTGAAACAAATGAACTGGGAAGAAGCTCGTAAGCATGCTGATCAAACAGGTGCCGTAGAATCAGGATCTAACGAATATGGTATTGAAGATGATTACTTCAATAGCAAAATTAAGAAGAAATTAAAGCAACGTGAAGGTTACTTAAAAAATGATGCTTATGACCAATCACCAGAGTATGAAGATTTACAAATTGTACTTGATTTATTAAAACAATCTGGCGCAAAACCGCTCTTCATTTCTGTTCCTGTAAAAGGTCCTTGGTATGATTACGCTGGCTTCCCAAAAGAAAAACGCGAATTATACTACAATAAAGTTCATGAGCAAATTAAGAAAGCTGGTTATCCAATTGCTGATTTCTCAAATCATGAATATGATAAGTACTTCTTAAAAGATCATATGCACTTAGGTTGGAAAGGCTGGGTTTACATCGACGAAGCTATCCAACAATTTTATAAAGCAAACTAACGAAAAGACCGCTTGAATTATTCAAGTGGTCTTTTTCTATATACACCTTGTAATTGTTCAATTACGTTCTCTGCTTCTTTCATGACACGTTTCACTACGTGCTGAGCTGATTCCGTTCGTGCTAATGATGATGCTTGTCCCGCCCAAAGCGACATATACTCTTCCTTATTTTGCTTCGCTGCTTCTTGACGTATTTTTGAAGTTAATACGTTTTGCACTGGATACATCGGTAAATTCTCTTCTCTTCCTTCATGTTTCTCTATAAATTCATTACGAATACCCCGTGCATATTTCCCGGAAAACGCACGGGTTACCGTTGTACTCGTATCTGTACTATGTAAAATCGCCTCTTTATACACGTCATGCGTAATACTTTCTTCACTCGTTAAAAAGGCTGATCCCATTTGAACAGCTTCTGCCCCTAACGCAAATGCCGCAACAAGCCCTTGCCCATTCATTACACCACCTGCTGCAACAATCGGGATATGAGGTACTTCCGCTACTAATTGCGGGATTAATGCAAATGTACCAATCATCGCATCTTGTTCTTTCCCAATAAACGTTCCTCTATGCCCTCCTGCCTCGCTACCTTGCCCGACAATAATATCTACCCCTAACTTAGCAAGTGCTTTTGCTTCCGCTACATGGGTAGCTGTTCCGATAACTTTTATCCCTTCCTTTTTCAAATCATCTATTTCTTCTTTTTCTAACGTTTGAAATGCAAAACTAACGACTGGTACCTTTTCCTCTAATAATACTTGTAATTGTTCTTTATAGCCTTTTGGAAGTTTTAAAGTCTTTTCTTCCTCTATACCTAATTCTCTATTCACTCCACTAAGTAATACTTTCGCCTCGTTTACCTTCTCTTCTTCTATCTGTATCTCTTTCGTTAAAAGTAAATTAACACCGAAAGGCTTATTTGTTAGTTCCCTTATTTTATAAATCGCTTCACGGATTTGTTCTGGGCTCATATACCCTGCTCCAAGCGTACCTAATCCTCCGCTATTACTCACAGCTGCAACAAGTTCTGACGTTGTAATCGCTCCTGCCATACCTGCTTGAATGATCGGATACTTAATTTGTAATATATCTATTACTCGACTTGTAAACATCATTTTCCCTCCTACTTTCCCTATACCTTCTTTATATGACATGCTTTCCCCTTCTTTTACAAGGATTGAACTTTCGCTCAAGCGAATATATTGAAAGAGAAGGAGGCTGAGAACAATGATTTATCCAAATGCGTTGCAAAAAGGTGATACAGTAATGGTTATTGCACCGTCTGGCCCACCAACACTTGAGAATATATTAAAAGGTGTGAACGTATTACAAGAGATGGGATTATCCGTAATAATTGGAAAGAGTGTTTATGAAAAATATGGATATTTAGCTGGAAGTGATCAAGTTCGTCTTGATGATATACATGAAGCATTTACAAATACTGAGGTCAAAGCAGTCTTTTGTGCACGAGGTGGTTACGGCAGCGCTCGTCTCCTCCCTTACATTCAATATGAAATCATTCAACGGAATCCAAAGATTTTTTGGGGATATAGCGATATTACGGCTTTACATACTGCCTTTTCACGTTATGCGGAGCTGGTTACTTTTCATGGTCCAATGATTGAAGAATTAGGAAAAGGTATAGATTCTCTCTCCTTATCTTCTTTCAATCAACTATTCCATCCGTATTCATCTATCTTATATGCATCAGAATGTATCGTACCTACCTCTCCATGTACAGTTACAGGCACATTAGTTGGAGGGAATTTAACTGTGTTAACAAGTATAATTGGCTCGCCCTATGAGATAAATACGTCAAATAAACTTTTATTGCTTGAAGATATTGGTGAAGAACCGTACCGCATTGACCGGATGTTAAATCAACTACTTTTATCTGGACAGTTTAATGAATGCAGCGGCGTTATTTTTACAAGTTGTCACGACTGCAACCCTTCTAAGCCATCTCAATCATTGCAAACAATATTATATGAATATTTCACGCCATATAATATACCTGTGTTATTCGGTTTACCGATTGGACATATAAGTCCAAATATCGGTATTCCCCTCGGAGCTACAGCAACAATAAATACAACTAACAAAACTGTTTCTATTTCTTCTGGTATAGCCACTCCATGTTCAAATTAAAAAGGAAAAGCTGCTAAGCTTTTCCTTTTACTTATAATAATTAAAGATTCGTCCTGATGCTATCTCTGCAATTTCTTCTGGAATAAATGTTTTACTCATATCTGTTCCAACATTTAATACAGCTGTCGCATCTTTCTCGATGCTACCCAATAATTCTTTTCCACGTATCGTAATAAGGGGTGTACCTTCTGGCAACACATCTTTTACAAATTTCAATTGTGTAAAGAACGGAACGATCCATCTACCCTCTCCTTGGAAATGACGCAAACGAAGTGTTCCTTCCGTTGCCCCGTCTTCTGCTTCAAGTGAACCAGCAACATAAAACTCCGTCGTTAAGAGCAATTCATAAAATTCCTTTTGCTTTTGTTTATCATCTCCTGCTAAAACGAGTACTTCTTCTATTTTCTTTACTGGAATTTGCTCCATATGATGACACCCCTATTTTCAAAATGATTATACTTAGATTATACGAAATATTCTTATTTTTTTCTACATAATTCCACAATTATTTTCTTAAAATAATTTTAAAACACCTTCAGTCGTAACGATTTTGGCAAATTCATCATGTAAGTTTACAAGTGTCATATTGTGAATGTCCTCTGCACTATACTCTGTCCCGTCCAGACCTTTACGATTGAATGTAGCCGTCGCATCGCTCACTAAATACGTTGTAAGCCCTAAATTACCTGCCATCCGTGTTGTAGTCTCCACACAATGATTTGTTGTTAATCCTACAATCACTACCGTATTACATTTTTGTTCTCTTAATTGTTCTTCCAAATTTGTCCCAATGAACGCGCTATTAACGGATTTCTGGATAATTATTTCATCTGGCATTGGTTGCACTTCTTCTTTAAAGTTTACCGTTTCCGCATGTTGATAAAACATCGATTGAACATTTTCTTTATTTACATGTTGAATATGAAAAACTGGTAGTTTTCTTTTTCTCCATTCTTCTAACAAACTTTTCATATTTTCTTCCGCCAAAAGGTTATTCCTCACGCCCCAGTATGGTAAGTTGAATGCTTCCTGTACATCAATGATTATAAGTGCTGCTTGATTAAGCATAATATCCTCCTAATTAATTGGGCTGTAATTGAAACAGAAAACCAAGTTGCTGCGAAGCAGTAATAAAACAAATATAGGCACAAAGCTCTACAATTTCTTTTTCAGTCCAATATTGTTTTAATATATGAAACATATTATCATCTATCGCCTTTTGGTCATGAACAAATGCATGTGCAAAAGTAACGGCTACGCTAATTTCTTCTATTTTTTGTATATCATCCGGCTTTCCCTTTGCCATACAGTACGGACATTCATTCCCAAACGCTAATGTTCTTCTTACTTGCTCCTTTAACTCTACGGAAAGGGCCCCTGTACTATACAGTGTATTCTCTAACGTACTCCACGAATTTAATATATCTGGATTATGACCTAATAATTTTTGAAACTTTGTATCTCCTACATTTGATAATGTAATTCTCTCCATCATTTCCCCTCCTATTCCCTTCTTTTTTATTGTAAAATAAATAAAGTTCACTTTACATTTCATATGAATCTTAATTTTAAATTTTTCTTTACAAAAATTATCATTTTACTGGAGGTATATTTACAAATGCAATTAGACCGTGTTGATCGAAAAATTTTAAATGAATTATATAATGATAGCCGCCTTTCGATGCGTGAATTAGCAAAACGAGTAAACTTATCGGCTCCGTCTACTACAGAACGTGTACGTAAACTTGAAAGTGAAGGGATTATTCAAAAATACACAATCGATATCAATTATAAAAAAGCAGGACTTGTTTTAGATTGTATTTTAGAAATCACTTTAAAAAATGGTGATACAACACGTATGCAACAGTTTATTCAGTCTTATCCATCTGCAAGTTTTTGTTACCGAGTAACAGGAAGCTTATGCTACATTGTAAAAATCTCTGTTCCTTCACTCGTTGAACTTGAAGAATTTATCAATGATGTTTCTTCATATGCAACGACAGTTTCTCATATCGTATTATCAGAAGTAGCTCTTACTCCGGACATTGAACATATATTCCCAGAAGATTAATTCATCTTTATTCACAAAAAGAGTAAAAACCCCTTACATTAAGAATAAAAATGATATATCATGTATTAAAATACATAAAGTTCGAGAAAGGGGCTTTACATTGAAAATCTGGTTTTATGAAAAAACGGCACAATTAGATGACTTGCTTGGTATTTGGGACAATGTTCCGACCATCCCTCGAATTGGTGAAAAAGTTGAACTTCTAAAAACCGTTCGGATCGTTACAGATATTAAATATGTAAAGAACGGTAATAATTTTCGTGTAGAGATTATTACAAATTAAAAAGTAGCTCTTTAGGAGCTACTTTTTAATTATCTATTATGCGCTTTCTTTATAACAATTTTATCTTCTTCTACAGAAACTGTTACATAATCATTTTCTTCTAACCGAAGCTTATTTACAGCTTCATCAGGTAGTTCTACAGCCATCAATCTATCTGTTACTATCACTTGGCTATATATTTCATTTTCTTCTGATGTATTCACTACTTTTTCTTCATTTATGAAACGAATCGGTGGCACACCAACTTCTTTTACTGTACGCCATTGGTTCCAAGTAAAAGGAATGAACCATAATAAACCGATAATCACAAGACCAATGCCGATCCATAAATTACTTTGTGCTTGTAATTCAGTAATCGAGATTGCGTCACTTCCATCTCCACCTACAAATTGCATACTCGTTGCAATCAAATTATTTAGAGCATGCACAGCAATATTCGTCCATATATTTTTTGTCTTTATGTATAGAAGGCACATAATAACACCGAACATGAAAGCACCGATAACATCAAAATGTCCTAGTCCAAAAATAAGAGAGGATATAATAACCGCTCGTTTAATCCCCCATTTGTAAGCCATTCGCTGCAAGAAAAAACCTCTAAAAATAACCTCTTCCATTATTGGGGCTAATACACATGCTGAAATGAAAGTAAATACCGTCATGTATATGTTACTCGTATTAATTACATTTCCATCTTCTAACATGGTAACTAAGAAATTAGGTAAAGTATGTGCTAAAATATAAAATTGAATTTGGGATATACCGACTGCAAAAATCATTCCCATGATCGTTGCTAATACAATTAACCCCCAATGTAAACGTCCAGGCTTATCAAAAAAGCTTTTAAAAACAACATTATTTTTACTTGTTTTTAAATATAGCCACAATAGTGGAAATGCAAAAAATATTGATATTTGTGACAGCAACTCTATCGTATTGTCAGAAGCACCTGATAACCTTAATGGAATCATCGTCAGGAACATCCCTATAATCATCCATCCAAAAAAACTACGTAGCCTTATACGTGAAAATGCATGTTGCATATTGAACACCTCCAGAGATGATATAAAGTGAAACTTTAATCAGTGGGGGTTTTGTTCATCCCCCACTGATTATTAGCCTTCACCAATCGGGCGTTTACGGGTGGCAGGGCTCCCACCTAACTTCTTTGCTCCAGCCGAATTTTGAGGTGGGAGTTTTACCGCCCACAAATAGCGGGATAAAGTGAAACTTTAATCAGTGTTTTATGGATAGCCCTTCTCCACAAATGGCCGAATAACTAAATTATAATATGAATATAGTTGAAAATTTTCCTATTTTTCTCAGATCCTTTCAAACAACATATCTATTAAAACGACTTCATTGATAAACGTATTGCTATAATTGACATGTTATTTTTAAGTTCAGTTACTACAATTCAAGTAGTATAGAATTTAGCTGATCTATTTATGGGTGTTATAGCAGTCTTCAGCTTAGTGACAGCTATACCCTTTAATAAATATGTATTCGCTGCATTTTATAAACCAAAAGAAGCTGAAAAAGACCCGATATTTTACGCTGGCAGCATCTCTAGCTTAAAAATACAGAATGCTAGGAACGTGAAACGATTGAAGAAAGAACTAGTTAATAAAAATCCCCGTGTTAACGGGGATTTTTTCTATTATAATACGTCACGTTTTTGGAATAATACACTTGATGCTACAAGTAATACAGCAAAGTATGCAACTACAAGTAATAATGAAGTTGTAAACGTAAATTCTGTAAATGGTGGTTCTACTCCGCCACTTACTAATTTATTGCTGTCGTACACACTTAAATTTAAATGCGAGAATACAACAAACTTTGCAACACCTTTAGCAAACATCATAAGCACCATTGTAATTGCACTTTGTAAGAAGAATAAGAACAACGAAATAATTAATGGTAATACAGAATTTCTAAATACATTAGCTAAGCAAAATGAAAGAGTTGCAAAGAAGAACGGTGAAAGTACTTGATATAAAATGGACTTCATTACGATTCCTAACGTTACTCCTGTTTTACTACCATCCATTACAATCCCGCCAATAATCATTGAGATTAACGTGCTAGCAAATATGATAAATAATAT
>NZ_JBFPJH010000087.1:0-12461 GCF_040838255.1 Bacillus sp. C30
TCATAATACATCTCCAGGTTTCCCGAAACATGTAACAATGCGTGACATCGTTTCTAATTATATTTATCCAAATACATTAAAAGTAATTAGAATAACCGGAGCGGATATAAAAGATGCTCTAGAACTCTCTGCTTCTTATTTCACATTAAAAGCAGATGGAACCATCATCGTAAACCCTACCTATATAGAACCAAAACCACAACACTATAATTACGATATGTGGGAAGGGATTTCGTATGTATTAAACATTTCAAAACCAATTGGAGAGAGAGTAGAGTCTTTGCAGTATAAAGGCGCTCCTCTTAATATGAATGAAGAATATGACGTTGTTATGAATAATTATCGTGCAAGCGGTGGCGGGAACTTCTTTATGTTTCAAAATAAACCAGTAGTAAAAGACATACCAACAGATATGTCTGAACTTATCGCTAACTATATATTGAAGCATAAAAGGATAGAAGCAACGAAAAATGAAAACTGGAAAGTTATTAAATAACAATTTTAACAAATAAAAAAAGATGGGCTATGCCCATCTTTTAATTTAATTTTGCATTATCCTGCTTTTTTAAAGCTTTTAATTTCGCCGGTGTAACGTCCGTGCCTTCTTCGTTAACGACTTTAATTCCTTTTAATTCGTTTAACATATTTTGACGAAATCCTTTTAAATATTGTTCACGAAGCGATTGGCGCTCACGTTGTTCTTCTTCAGTTAAGCCTTCAGCTTTTGCTTTTTTCGCTAAGAAGTTAATGCGTTCAATGAGTTCTTGACTTGGCATCTCGAATCCCCCTTCTACTCAAAACTGATTATTATCATACAATAGTTAGTCCTCTTTATCAAGCAATTGCTTTGTATATTCTACATACCTTCGATGTACAGTTGCTTTTGAAACATCATGACCAAAACCACGAAGTGTTGCTGCAATTTCTTCAAAAGTTAATTCATTCCGGCGCAAACGTACAATTTCCTCAATTGGCACTTCTTTTTTCTCACGTCCTACGCTTAAATGACGATTTTTCAAATTATTTTCTGGACGAAATCCTTTCTCCACTGCTCTTTGCATGCCACGTTTAATTTTTAAATTGTGGATCTTTCTTTGATACTCTTCAACGATCCCAATTATATTTAGCACCATCGAATCAGAATCTGAAAGCTGTAATTCACCACTATGCGTGTGCGTATAAACTTTTATCCCCTCTTTATGTAAACAATGCATTAATGCAATCTTTGCATTTCCTCTACCAAGACGCGTTTCATCTTGTATAAGTAGTACATCAACTTGTTCATCTCGAATTGTATCTAGCACTTCTAATATGCCATCACGTTCAATTGTATAACCGCTAGCCTGCTCCTCAATTACCTTTGTAACATCCATTTGATAGCGCTCAGCTAAATGCAATAATTCATCTTTTTGACGCAATAATGATGTTTCCTGTTCTTCTTTTGTTGTGCTCACACGTGCATAAATAATTGCATTCATTTTGAACCCTTCTTTCTCACTATATTTTCCTTATAGTGTATCATAAATTTGCCTTTCGTTCGAACTTATGTTTGTAGAATGTTTTTTCGCATGTTATACTTAATAATAAGAAAAATGAAAGAAAACGAGGTGTTAGAAAACATGGAAAAGTTAACGAAACGCCAGCAAGACATTCTCGACTTTATTAAGCTAAAAGTACAAGAAAAAGGATATCCACCTTCCGTACGTGAAATCGGTCAAGCAGTCGGCCTTGCTTCTAGTTCTACAGTGCACGGACATTTATCACGACTAGAAGAAAAGGGATATATTCGACGCGATCCAACAAAACCACGCGCAATTGAAATTTTAGGTGACAACCGAACAGAAACACAATCTGTTATTCAAGTTCCAATCATCGGAAAAGTTACTGCCGGTTTACCGATTACAGCAGTCGAAAGTGTAGAAGATCACTTCCCACTTCCAGCTAGTATCGTTGCTGGAGCAGATCAAGTGTTTATGTTACGCATTTCTGGAGATAGCATGATTGAAGCCGGTATCTTTGATGGTGATTTAGTTGTTGTTCGCCAACAACAGTCTGCATACAACGGTGAAATTGTAGTTGCTTTAACAGAAGATAACGAAGCAACTGTTAAACGTTTCTATAAAGAAAAAGATCATTTCCGTCTACAACCGGAAAACTCTTCACTAGAACCTATTATTTTAAAACAAGTGTCAGTTATTGGAAAAGTAATTGGCGTATATCGTGATTTACATTAAAAATAATAAAAAGAAGATAATTCCCTTATTTATATAGGTAATTATCTTCTTTTTATATTTTGATAGATTTCCGTTCATTCAAAAGAATGCGTTTCATTAATTATTAACGCGTTTCAATAGTAACATCTCCAGCAGCGGTTTTACCGCTAATCTTTTTACTACCATTACCAATCGTTATATTTTTATTGTCTTCATTAAAAATTGTCACGTCTCCAGCAGCAGTTTGCCCAGTTATAACTGCATCTTGTGGTTTTTCCAATAAAGTAATATCTACATCTCCAGCAGTTGAACTTACCTCTAAATCATATTTAGAATCATGATCAATAATATCTATATTCCCACTAGCCGTTTTTGCTGTTACTTTCCCTATTACTTTTTTAAAATTCACCTCACCAGCTTTTGTAGACCCCTCCACACTCTTTGCTGTTACATGTTTCAAATCCACTTCTCCGGCGAGTGTTTCAACACTTACGCGGTCACTTTTCACATTACTTATTTCTATTTGTCCAGCGGATGAATTTACTTTTATCTCTTGATAAGAACGTTCAGGTACTAATATAGTCAATGTAGGCGTTTGAAATCCGAAATTGTAAAATGAAAAATCAAATGAAACACCTTTTTCTATTTCCCCTACGATTTTTAATGTATCACCATCTTCAGCAATACGAATCTCCTGTTTACTTACGTCTCCTTTTTGCTTTACATAAAAAGAGGAATCAGGAGATTTTTGGACAACAATATCTCCAGCATCTAACTTAACTTCTACATTTTTTAGCGTTTCGTTTTTAATTACGTCCTCTTTATCTCCTTTCTCTGCAGTTTGTACTGCTTTTTCATATGTTTGTGAAATCCCTATTACTCCAATAATGATACAAGCGATAGCTACTAATAATATCTTTTTCATCATCTACTCCCCTTTTATCATTTTGAAGTTCCAGACTACATAGCGTACACATAATCTTTTAAACCACTTCGTACTATAATAAGCTACAATACATAACAACAAACCTACTCCGACAAACGTTATACTAACGAAAAGATCCAACCATATAAAAGTGCCCATAAATACTTTTACAATAACGAAAAATGGTGTCACTACACTAGCAATCCCACCGACCCAAAAGGAAAATATAAAAGCTATAATTGCAACTAACGGGCCTAACACAATAATAAAATTAAACAAACTAAGTCCAACCGCTGCCATGACAGCTCTTGTCACATTTGAAGTCGACGGATCTTTTTTCATTTCATCAAATCGATACATCGCAAGTAAGTCTTTCGCAATTACTTTCGGAGAGCCAAGTCCCTTTATTATTTCTGATTCAGTTTTCCCCTCTTCCATCCCAAACTGAAAGTGCTCTTCATAATCAAATAAAATATCTTGTCGCTCTTCTTCTGGTAACTTTCTAAGATGACTTGATAATTCTTTAAGAAACTGCTCTTTACTCATCCCATTCCACCCCTTCAATAATTTCTTGAACACCTTTAGCAAAATCACGCCACTCTGTTACTAATAAAGTAAGTTGCATCTCTCCTTGCTCTGTTAGTTGATAATATTTACGGGGCGGTCCTTCCGTGGATTCTTTTAAATACGTTTGAAAATATCCCTCTTTCGTTAAACGACGTAATAACGGATATACAGAACCTTCCGATATTAAAAATTTATTAGAGATTTGCTGAACAAGTTCATATCCATAACAATCCTTACGTTTTACAAGTGCCAATACACACAGTTCTAACACACCTTTTTTAAACTGAACGTTCAAGGACAATCCCCCTTTCTCATTTTAGTACTGTTCAATAAACGGTAGCTATTTTATCCATAATATACCACTTAGTATTATTTATTGCAAGGTACTATATTTTTCAATACTTAATTTTCGAATTAAATACATCCACACCATATTTCAACTTCCACATTTTCATTCATAGCTAGCACGCATTTTAAATAATCCACATGACTTTTTGCGGGCACCCATCCAATTCATTTCACAAGCCTTTATATTTGCCCACAAATAAAAAAAGCCCTAATACCGTAGTATTAGGGCTTTTTTCTCTCTTAGTATAGAGACATATATTGGTCGCGTTCCCATTGGTGAACTTGCGTGCGGAAAATATCCCACTCAATTTCTTTTGCTTCAATGAAGTGCTCAAGTAAATGATCACCTAATGCGCCACATACGATTTCATTAGATTGTAAAGTAACTAACGCTTGCGCTAATGTTGCTGGTAAGTCAACGATACCTGCTTCTTCACGCTCTTCTTTTGTCATTACGTAGATGTTACGGTCTACTGCAGCTGGTGGAGTTAATTTATTTTTAATTCCATCAAGACCTGCTGCTAATAATGTAGCCATTACTAAATATGGGTTCGCAGCTGGGTCAACACTACGTACTTCTACGCGTGTACTAATACCACGAGATGCAGGAATACGCACTAATGGACTACGGTTTTGTGCAGACCATGCTACGTAACATGGAGCTTCATATCCAGGTACTAAACGCTTGTAAGAGTTTACAGTTGGGTTTGCTACCGCTGTAAATGCTGGCGCATGTTTTAAAATACCTGCGATGAAGTGACGAGCATCATCACTTAATTGTAAATCACCGTTTTGATCGAAGAATACGTTCTCACCATTTTTAAATAGTGATAAGTTACAGTGCATACCTGAACCGTTCACACCGTATAATGGTTTCGGCATAAATGTTGCGTGTAAACCATGTTTACGAGCAATCGTTCTTACAACAAGCTTGAATGTTTGAATGTCATCACATGAGCGAATTGCATTTGCATATTTAAAGTCAATTTCATGTTGACCTGGCGCAACCTCATGGTGAGATGCTTCAATTTCAAAGCCCATTTCTTCAAGTTCAAGAACGATATCACGACGACAGTTTTCCCCTAGATCCATCGGCGCAAGGTCGAAGTATCCACCGTTATCGTTCAATTCCAGTGTTGGATTTCCTTTTTCATCAACTTTAAATAGGAAGAATTCTGGCTCTGGTCCAAGATTGAAATCTGAGAATCCTAATGCTTCCATTTCTTTTAACACACGCTTTAAGTTGTTACGTGGGTCGCCATCAAATGGAGTACCATCAGCATTGTAAATATCACAGATTAAACGAGCTACTTTACCTTTTTCAGCTGTCCAAGGGAAAATTACCCAAGTATCTAAATCCGGATATAAATACATATCAGATTCTTCAATACGTACGAAACCTTCAATAGAAGATCCATCAAACATCATTTTGTTATCAAGAGCTTTTGTTAATTGGCTCACTGGAATTTCTACGTTTTTAATTACCCCTAAAAGGTCCGTAAATTGCAGACGGATATACTTTACATTCTCTTCTTTCGCCAAACGGAAAATATCTTCTTTTGTGTACCTAGCCATTATAAATTCCTCCTTAGTCCCTCTAAACACCTTCAGAATCAGTTATCTTTAGTGAAAAAACCTTGAAATGTCACCTTGTCGCAATGAGGTCCGATTAAATCTACCTGTATGTTGTAGTTCATCTCGAAGAATTTTGCGAAGCTCGGATTTTGAAATTTCTTTCGTTTCTTCTTTTACTTTCACTGCTTCTGTTTGATTTTCTTTCATTTGCAATACTTGTTTAATTCCGGCCATATTTAAGCCTTGATCTAACAAATCTTTAATTTCCAACAATTTATCTACATCGTTAAATGAAAATAATCTACGATTCCCTTTTGTACGGGTTGGAAAAATAAGATTATGCTCTTCATAGTAGCGAATTTGACGTGCAGATAATTGTGTTAAATCCATTACAATACCAATTGGAAACAGCGGAGCAGAACGTCTATCTTCTTTCATTGTTTCAGTTCCTCCTTCGCCTTAACTGTTTCTCATTTTACACCATGTTATGTTTAGTGTCAATAGATGTTAGCTTTTCTTACATGATTTTTTTGTGAATTTTTTCATTTTTTTCTAATGGCACAAATCATTACTTTCACACGAAAAAAGCTGCCGAAATCGACAGCTTTCCTTCAAGAAATTGTTAATAGTTTTTTTTCAATTAACGCATCAATCGCAGAACAAATCGCAATCTTTACATGCGAATAAGTTAACCCACCTTGCACGTAAGCAACATAAGGCGGACGAATCGGACCATCAGCCGACAGCTCAATACTTGCACCTTGAATAAAAGTCCCCGCAGCCATAATTACATCATCTTCATAACCCGGCATATAGTTTGCATATGGAGTGAAATGAGAATTAATTGGAGATGCATATTGAATCGCTTGACAGAACGCAATCATACGATCTTTATCATCAAATTGAACAGACTGAATTAAATCTGTTCTTGGTGCATTCCAAGCTGGTGATGTATTCATCCCTAACTTTCCTAAAAATGCAGCTGTAAAAATCGCACCTTTTAGCGCTTGTCCCGCTACATGCGGCGCTAAGAAGAAACCTTGATACATTTCTTGCAAACTGTATAAAGATGCCCCTGCTTCCGCACCGATTCCTGGAGATGTTAGACGATATGCACACGCTTCAACATACTGCTCTTTACCAACAATGTAACCACCAGTTTTAACAATTCCACCGCCAGGATTCTTAATAAGAGAGCCTGCCATTAAGTCCGCACCAACATGACATGGCTCTTCTTCTTCAATAAATTCGCCATAGCAGTTATCTACAAATACAACAACATCAGGTTTAATCTCTTTCACAAACGCAATCATCTCTTTAATTTGTGAAACAGTAAACGACGGACGAGTAGCATATCCTTTTGAACGCTGAATACCAATCATCTTCGTATTACTATGGATCGCAGCTGCAACAGCTTCAAAGTCCACAAATCCCTCTTCAGTTAACGGAACTGCGTTATAACCAATATTATATTCTTTAAATGAGCCTACACCTTTTCCGCGTACACCAACGATTTCTTCTAACGTATCATATGGTTTTCCTGTTATGTATAGCAGTTCATCTCCTGGACGTAAAATACCGAATAGAGCTGTCGAAATTGCGTGAGTACCTGAAATAATTTGCGGACGAACAAGACCCGCTTCTGCCCCAAATACATCAGCATACACTTTTTCTAACGTGTCACGACCAATATCATCATAACCATAACCTGTCGTCGGAATAAAATGCGAATCGCTAATTTTGTGTTTACGAAAACTTTCTAATACACGAAATTGGTTACTCTCAATCACTTCATCCACATGTTTATGTACTTCTGTAATTTGACTTTCTACTTCTTTTACAATTGGAGCAATTTTTTCTCCATTTTTCAAACGATCAAACATTATTTTCTCCTTCTTCCACTAAAAATCTCTTTAATTGCCCCTTAAGCGATGAATGAGCAAATATATACCCTGTACAATCATATACAAATTTATCTTCTAGAAACTCCATTTTAGTTAATATTGTTTCTGTCTTTAAAAGCGTTAATAACCTACCTTCACTCGGAGGGATTTCCACTTGATAATCATCCATTTCTTCCTTCATCTTCGTTTCTAGCGCTTCTTTTATACGCAATAAATCACTTTCTTCAAAAGCACTAGTCATTAAGAAATCACTTTTCGGAAATGGAATGAAGTTTTGATGCAATTTATCTTTTTTATTATATAACGTAATAATAGGAATACGATTAATTTCAAGGTCCGACAATAATTGTTTTACTGTCTGCTCATGCCCTACATAATTAGGATCTGCAGAATCAACAACATGTAAAATAACATCCGCTTCCCCAGCTTCTTCTAACGTAGATCGAAAAGCAGCAATTAGTGACGTAGGTAAATCTTGTATAAAACCAACCGTATCAGTCAAAAGCACTGTATAACCAGAAGGTAACGGCATCTTTCTTGTCGTCGGATCTAGCGTTGCAAACAATAAGTTTTCTTCAAACGTATCAGCTTCCGTTAATCTATTAAACAACGTAGATTTTCCTGCATTTGTATACCCAATTAACGCAACTTGAAACACTTTATTATCTTTTCTTCTCTCACGATATCTCTTTCGATGCTCCACAACAACCGCAAGTTGTCTCTTTATTTCATCAATACGAGATCGAATATGACGACGATCTGTCTCAAGCTTCGTCTCTCCTGGTCCCCTTGTACCAATTCCACCACCAAGACGTGATAAAGCAAGACCTTGTCCCATAAGGCGCGGCATTGTATATTGCAATTGAGCTAATTCTACTTGAAGCTTACCCTCTCTCGATTTCGCACGTTGCGCAAAAATATCTAGTATTAACTGCGTTCGGTCAATCACTCTCGCATCTAATACTGAAGATAAATTCCGAATTTGACTTGGTGTTAACTCATTATTAAAAACAATAACAGCTGGTTCTAATTCTTCCGTCAACGCTGCAAGCTCTTCTAGTTTACCTTTTCCTATATAAGTCGCCGAATGAAACTTCGGGCGCTTTTGCGTCGTTGATACTAACACTTCCGCTCGCGCAGTTTTCGCTAGCGATGCAAGCTCTTTCATGGAATGCATAAATTTTTCATCATCATCTTGTGGCAATTGACAGCCAACTAATATGATTTTTTCTTTTTCTTCCATCAAATATGTTCACTCATCCTTTTCGAAATTTAAACCTTCTAATATAATAGCAGAGGAAGCACATTTCATCTAGTTAGCGGGGGAGAAAATTCATGGCATGGGAGATTTTTAGTATCATAGGCACAATCGCTTTCGCACTAAGCGGAGCCATTGTTGCAATGGAAGAGGATTATGATATTTTCGGGGTATATATTTTAGGAATGGCAACCGCATTTGGGGGAGGTGCCCTTCGTAATTTATTAATCGGTTATCCAATCGTCGCGTTTTGGCAACAAGACATGTTATTCCAAATCGCACTATTATCAATGACGATCATTTTTCTTTTTCCTAATAAATTAATTAAGCATTGGAAAAAGTGGGAAAACATCACAGATGCCATCGGCTTATCAGCGTTCGCCGTACAAGGAGCTCTATACGCCCAAAAATTAAATTTACCAATTAGCGCCACAATTGTAGCTGCTGTTTTAACTGGCATTGGCGGCGGTATTATTCGTGATCTTTTAGCACGTAGAAAACCTCTCGTCCTTCGAGCTGATGTATATGCGTTTTGGACGATTTTAGCCGGTTTTTTGATTGGCGCTAAAGTCATCGTTAGCGATTGGACTCTATACACCTTATTCATTTTAATTGTTTGCTTCCGCATGGTTTCTATTCATTACAAATGGCATTTACCGCATAGACGCATCGATACAAAGGAGCGCTCAATGCATAAATAGCAATCTAACCTCTTTACATATCGTAAAGAGGTTTTTCTTTTCTAACGAGTTTTTCTTTACATAATGTTTATACTAATTTTTAAAGCGAGGTGAATGCAAATGACAAACCATGTTAATAAAGGAGCTCAAAAAAGCTCAGTAAACCAATTTGGACATGATCCAAATTCAGCGCACGAAAAGAGCGCTAAAATGGAACATCTTCATAAAACTCACCAAGAAAAAGCAAAAAAAGAGTAAACGAACTTATGCATAAAAACAGACGCACAGTTTACGTACTGTGCGTCTCCTCTTCAAGCATTAAATCCATACTTGATATCCCAATTAAATCATATTTATCATACGTATCCTCTTGTAACAATCGCATAGCTTGTGTACGAATCGATTTTTCAACAATATTCCGTACGTATCGCCCATTACTAAACGATGTAATTTGCGACGAATACTTTACCGCATGTAAATGATCTCGAAATTTCCACTCCGCTTCTTTAGATAACTGATATTCACGCTCCTCATACATTCTCTTTCCAATTTCCAACAGCTGATTTACCGAGTAATCCGCAAATTCAATAATAAATGGAAAACGAGATTGTAACCCTGGATTTAATGAAAGAAAATGATTCATCTCTCTTGAATATCCAGCTAAAATTAATACAAAACCGTGCTGCTTATCTTCCATATGCTTCACAAGTGTATCAATAGCTTCCTTCCCAAAATCCTTCTCTCCCCCCCGCGCTAAAGAATACGCCTCATCAATAAACAAAATACCTCCCATGGCCTTTTTTATTAAATCTCTCGTCTTTTGCGCTGTATGACCGATATACTCCCCCACAAGATCAGCACGTTCTGCTTCAACTAAATGCCCCTTCGATAAAATATTCATCTCAAACAACAATTTCCCTATCATTCTAGCAACGGTTGTCTTCCCAGTACCGGGATTCCCCCTAAATAACATGTGAAGCACTTGCTTCTCAGATTTCAACCCCATCTCTTGTCTTTTTTTATTTACATAAATCCAAGCATAAATTTCTTTTATTATCTTTTTTATTTCATCCATCCCAACAAGCTTTCCCATCTCTTCTTCAATTCTCTGCAACATCTCATGTTTAGTAGTGGTTTCACTTGAAATTACCGTTTTATTTTCTGATGCCGGTAACGAAATTTTCTTTCGATGGTTTAATACAATATTAATTTGATTGTTATTTTTCTTACGCATCGATTGTTCCATACAATCACCTCATTTTATCCACTCACCAAATATTATTATTCCAGTCCCTCTTGCAAATGCCTATTTTCAGAAAAGTTTGCTATAATATAAGAAATAATCAAGGTGGTGGGACTATGGAAACAACGGAATTCCATGATACAATACAAGCCTTTTCTATTTTTTTATTGAATAAAGGCCGAAAGTCTTCAACCATTAAACGTTATGTTTATGACATTGAAGATTTTGGACATTGGTTAGAAAAAAACAAAAAGCTCCCTTCCAGTAATATATGGGCAACACTTTGTACAAAAGACTATGAAGATTACTTTTCAGACTTAAAAAAGAATCGACACTACTCTGAGAAAACAATGCATCGTGTATTTATTGTATTAAATAGAATGCATCATTTTCTTAACATTCCAAATCCATTGAAGAATATGGAAATTACTATTCAACCAAACCGTGCATTGCGTAATGAAGATTTCATTTCATCCGATGAAGAAAAAAGATTAAAGCATATAGTCACTTCATTAGAAGGACTTTCAGAAAAACAACGTCCCGTTCGTCCATTATTAATGGATCGTAATATCGCCATTTTAAGTATATTAATCGACTACGGACTATCCTTACAAGAGCTTACAGCATTAACTATGCATCACGTTCATTTTGAAACTAATACACTTTCTATTCCAGCAACCGCAGGAGTAGAAAGAACAATCACATTAGCAATCGAAGACAAAAAACAACTGTACACATATTATAAAAGTATTCCAGAACCAGTTCGTCCTAAATACCATAGTAATGACCCGTTGTTTGTTGCATTCGATTTTAACCGCGGAACATACAGATGGGTATACGAAAACGATGCACCAAAAGCACTAACAGAAATCGCTATCCAAAAAATGATCCGACTTGAAGTAGCAAGAGCGAATTTACGTAAAGGCATTTCTGGACAACATTTCCGGAACACGTTTATTTTACGCCTAATAAAAAAACAAACCCCAGAGCCAGAAATCATAAAATTAGTTGGCTTCAAATCAAAAATTTCACTAAAGCGATATTATCAATATGCTGAAAATAAAAAAAACGCCCTATAATAAGGCGTTTTTTTTATTTTTTTCTCGAAAGAATCCATTTCACTATGACCATTTAACTACTCTCTGCATCTACTATGATGAGTTTCGTTCACATTCTTATTAGAAAGGAGAGATTTAATGTCTCGCTTTAACGACAATCAAAATAAATACTCCAATCCATGCTTTCCAACTAGCGCTGGACGAATTCCAACTACCCCAACGATTCCAATTACTAAAGCGCAAATTAGAACATTCCGTGCAATCATTAACGATTTAATAAAAATAATCCCTAAACTTTTCGCCAATCCATCTCCCAAAAACATTGAGAATCTAATAGATACATTGCACCTACTAAGCAAATTCATCTGTTCACTAGACACTAATTCCGCTCTGAAAGCACAAGGATTAGCCATCATTAAAAACTTAATAACTATATTAAAAAATCCAACATTCGTAGCAAGTGCTGTATTTGTTGAACTTCAAATTTTAATTAATTATTTACTTTACATTACAAAGTTATTCCGAATTGATCCTTGTACACTCCAAGAACTCCTTAAATTAATTGCAGAGTTACAAACTACTCTAGTTAATTCAGCTTCGTTCGGCAGAGGACCTACTGGACCTACTGGACCTCAAGGTAACACGGGCGCTACTGGTGCGACCGGACCTAGAGGTAACACGGGCGTGACT
>NZ_JBFPJH010000088.1:0-12337 GCF_040838255.1 Bacillus sp. C30
AAATAAAGCATCTTTAAATGAAGTAAAGAAAGAAGGCGTAAAACAATTAACAAAGTGGAATTTTTACGATAGTAAAGATGAAGCTGCACCATTAATATTCCATTTGTTAATGAAAGAGATTTCGAATACGTTATTTTCAAAAGAAATACCGAAAGATGTGATGGAGTTATTTGAAGGGAAGTCACAAGTTGTTGATGAATTGATTCGAAAAGAAGTAGCAGGAGAAAATAGCGCTTGGTTTACGAAGTACGGAGGGTTCACGAAAGTTGTGCATACATCGTACGAGAATGTAATGAAAAAATTACAGAAGGAATATGGACCCGATGTTGCAGAGTGGAAGTGGGGCGATTACCATCAACTTGCTTTTACACATCCAATTTCGAGATCATCTAGTATGTTAGCATTACTTGCATTTAATCGTGAGAAACCAGTTCCAATTGGCGGAAGCCAAGTTACCGTTCAAGCAGCGAGTTATGGAGATAACGGTATTGTAAATCATGGGGCTTCTTGGCGATTCGTTATTGATACGAAAGATATGTCAAACGGTTATCATATAGTGGGGCCGGGACAGTCAGGACATTTTAGAAGCGATTGGTATCATGATCAAATAGATGATTGGGTGAACGGTGAGTATCATACGACTACTTTAAATACAGATGGAATTGAAGGGGAAGTATTAACTTTACAGCCGAAGTGATAATATTTCCACTGATGAAAACTGTTAAATTAGAACATAACCAAGTTCTTAAATAATTTTAAAAGCCTACTATCAGTTAAATTGATAGTAGGCTATTGTATTTTAGAGAATAAGATTCAATGATTTTATTATGACAAAACAGTAAGTGTTTTAACATTTACTTATACGATAACGGACCTTATTTACTCTGTTACAAAAGAAACCACACAAAGCGTTCTGTTTTTTTGTTACTCATTGGTATATACCGCAAAACATTTTGTTATTCAATAATTCCAATTTCTAGAGCCTTTTGAACAGCTTCTTCTTTGTTACGGACTCCTAGCTTTGTATAAGCTGTGGAAGCATAATTTCTGACCGTACCATTCGATAAATATAACCTTGATGCTATGGTAGTGTATCGAAGTCCTTTTGCTACTAGCTGCAATATTTCTATCTCTCTAGCTGTTAGCTCATAAGCAGTTGCTTTTGATTGTGGTGTCTCGATTTGCTCATCAAACTTCTCAAATATTTTGTGAGACATTCCCTGATCAATCAGTGTCCCACCTTTGTGAATAAGTCGGATCGTATTAGCTAGCTCCAATGTTTCAATAGATTTGAGTGAAAAACCATCCGCACCGTTGCGAAGTGATTCCAACGCCTGTTCGGTATCCTGAAAAGTTGTAAAAATCAATACGCGGATATGTGGCCATTGTTGCTTAATCTTTTTGGTTGCTTCGACTCCATCCATGTGCTGCATATCTAAATCCATAAGTATAACGTGGGGTTGAAGGCGCCCACACAAATCGATGGCTTGATTGCCATCCTCAGCCAAACCGACTACATTTAAATCTTCATATCTATCGAGTAGTGTCCTCAAACTTTCCCGAACAAATGGCTGGTCGTCTACAATTAACAAACGAATAAGTCCATCTTTTATTTCAGTTTGTCGCGGTATGGTACATGTAACAAGCATTCCTTCCTCTGGCTTTGTATATACAGACAATTGACCTTGCAAATTCATTGCCCGTTCTTTCATCGCATTCATACCGAAGCCTTCCTGCCATTCTACATTTCCTTTTCCGTTATCTTGAACTTCTAACCTGGTATATTGTTGTTCAAACTGCAATGAAACTATAATTTCAGTCCCCTGACCATGACGTACTGCATTTGTAAGAGATTCTTGTAAGCAACGAACGAACGCTATCTTCGCTTGCCGAGACAATTGATATTCCTCTCCGTATGCCCGAAAACTTACAGTAACCTGAGCGTGCTCCTGAAATTCGGCTCCAAGATTTTGTAGAGATTGAATTAAGGAGGGCGATTGACACGGAGACTCCATTTGATGTAGGTAACCTCTCACGTCCTCGATGCTTTTACGTCCCATTTCAAGCAGAGAATCTAGCCTCTGTATACCCATTTCAGTAGCAAGTTCGGTGCGCAACGTTTCCATCCCCATAATAATAGAAGTATAAGCGTGACCAACGGTATCATGAAGCTCGCTCGACAGCCTGTTCCGTTCTTCTGCCAGTGTAATGCGTTCAATCTGAGACATATATTGCTCAAGTACCGCGTTTTGTTTACGAATTACTTCATTTTGCTTATGATTGGCGATTAATAAATGAAAAGCGAATCCCATTACATAAGCGAATCCATAGTAGGTGACCATAGTCCAATAGCTATTACTTGGCGCAACAGCATAGAAAATTCCAGTTGTTATAAAAACTGTTGTTGGAGCTGTCCAATAATAGGACAAATGCTTACTATTTGCTGCGATAAGAAATACCGATATAAGAAAGATATTGTAAGCTTCTGGAAATAAAGAGGTTAAGAATATACATAGTCCACCATATAGCAATATTTCTGTGAATAAGTAATATTTATAATTGAATAGTAAGGCTACCCATGGAATAGAGAAGGCAATAATTTCCCAAATAATAATAATCCAAAGTGGTAATGTTAAACCATCCTGGAAATTTAATGTTGCTAGGAGGGTAGACACACTAACAAGTAGACGGATTCCTAACATAATCCAATCATACCAAAACCAATATTTAACCATATCAAACAATTTATTTACCCCCTAAGTAGCCTTCTTTCTCATTTCCTATATTATAGAATAATCCTTCTTACATTGTTATATTTTTAAGTTTAAACTGCCTACTATTCGTAGACTACAAACTTCTATCGATTTAGTTGCTGAATCATACTGCGTGTATAACCTCCAAATTTTTTCGTTAAACCATCTACTATTTTAATACTTATGGCGGTAAACACTATACCGATAGACATTACAAGGAGTGACTTGGGAAAAGTATCTATCTGTATGAAAATAATATTCATATCGATGTATCGATACAATAGTGGTGCTAACAGGAACATAAGTGGCATTACATAAAAAATGATTGCACTAATGAGACTGAAAATGCCAATCACAAATTTCTGCATTAACCAAAAGACAGCAGACCAGGTGTGGCGATCCGTAAGTCCTAATTTTACTTGCGCCCAGTCCGATGTATCCGTTGTTACACTTCTATCGTAAGATTCTGTCGAAATATCAGTATAAATTTTCGTTTGTATGCGCTCGAATTGGATAAAGGGTGTGGTAGTTTGTAGTACGCGTATAACTAATGGAATCCCAACTACCGTAAATGAAAGGGTGAAACTGAATAGCAGAGCTATTAGATAAAAACAAAAATAAAACAAACCTGTAATGAAAGTTAGTAATAAAAAATAACCATTCTGGATGAATCTTGATTTCATAAAGCTCATCGCTCCTATCTATGTAATAAACGAATTATATTGCTTTTTTTGTCATTCTCACTAGTGTAAAAGTGTCATATGACATCTCTAAATGATGCTAAAAAGGGGAGAGTAACCTACTTCTGGTTAAAAAAGATGCTTATATTAATCTCCATAAAACAATCCCGTTCTTGCATCTGCAAGAACGGGATTGTTTTGTACTTTTATTTAATATGAGATGGACTTGTTTTTCGAATGTGAAAAATAATATCAAATTGCTCAAGCAATGATTTATCAAAGTATGCCGATTCGTTTGGGAATATTTGTCCCCCTATACTTAGTAATGGTCTTTTTGTTTTAACCCATTTCTCTGCTTGTCCTTTAAGGTGACGGTTATCCAATAAAAACATGTTATATGGTACTTTTCCGAGGGTATAGTTAAAACTATTTACATTTTGTGGAATCGTACCAGTTGTAATCTTACCTCCAGTAGAAGGATCATATTCGCTGTATAAGGTGAAATTCCCCTCCGTAGTTGTACTACCAATTGTGACATAATTAGTGTCTAAACGTCCCTTCAAAAATTGCCCCGCAACATAAGGGTATAATTTCTCATCGATAATTCCTTTAGCAATATGAATATTGTGTCCCCATACCATCGTTTTACCACCCAATGTCTCTTGTGCCCACATTGCATGATCGGCCAAGTATTGCTCATGTAGCTTTAACATACTTGGATAGTCGTTAGGAATTAGCATTGTGGTAAATTTCTCTATTGCACTTGCCGTTGCTTTCGCCCAGATGTACTCGGGTGAAACTATTTCTGTGTTGGTTTGTTTATTCTCATCTTTTAGTAATCGAGCTACTCTCTCAGCGTTTGCTTTGAACTTTTCTTTTATTTCAGGAGCAAGGTCCATATATTCCTGTGTACTTCCATTAAAAGCCGACAATTCTTTATAATTTTCTTCTACTTCTGCCAGCAAATCTGGTCGATGCAGCCTTACATAATCAATTACTTTATTAAAGCAACCTTGGTCCAATTCCTTTAAGTCGAGCCCAATAAATTGGATCTTTTTTTTATTGGATGGATCGGCATTATAATCTTTCATCCACTCAATCATGGCTATAATTTCATCAGTAGGATATAACAAGTTTAAAAATTCCCTAGGGTTTCCTTTTCCTGTTTGGATATATTCATTTAGCTTTAAGCCGTTTCCCCAATCTTCTTCCATTGTGAAATTTGTAAAACCCATCTCAGTAACTAAATATTTCACAAGTCGAAACTTCATAGTGAAAATTTCAGAGCTTCCATGAGTATTCTCTCCTAATCCTACATATTGTGCACTCCCAATCATTTTCTTAAGTGGTTTTAAATCTTCAAATGATTTTGACGGTTCTATCGTTTTTAATGGGTAAGCCTGTGATTGTATTGATTTAACTATATTTTTTTGGATTGATTGACCTGAATTTTCGACTGCTACTGTTTGAGCGTTTCCTACTTCTCCACATCCTGTGACTAATAAAGCTGTACTAACCATTGCAATTATTCTTTTCTTATTCATTTTTTTCCACCTCAATTGAATTGTTTTTAAAAGCGAGATTGATTCATGTACTTGCACGAATCAATTGCCTTAATTCAATTGTTATCTATCCCATATCATATTTTCTAGTTACATATTGTCATAAGGTTAATTGACACAGGTCATAGACTAATCATTACACTTTTGTACTATCGGCTATGACAACTTATAAATAATAATTACATTGATGAGTCGCAAGTAAGACTAGATTATAAATTTGGGAGGGATTTTAAAGATGAATTAATCTGTATGCCAAAATATTTTTATTCTAAGTTGTGTCTGTGGAAATGACAAGAAGTAAATTCGATAAACAAGTGAATTAAAGGGGAAGGGCGGATTACAATGATATTACACGCAAAATCGTTCCACAATAAAGATAAAATCCAACGTGCTAAAATAGGACTGCAACTCTTTCTGAGTATCTTAATCATTACTTTTATTATCCTAAATGTAGTAGTAATAATTACTAAAAGTATGCCGCTTATTGTGGTATATATGTTTACCCCAGCATTTTCTTCTATTTTGACTCGCATAATACTGAAAGAAGGGTTTAAAGATGTATCTTTTAGTCTCGGTAACTTAAAGATATGGAAGGGGATTGGTTTTGCTCTGCTAATACCTATGATTATTTGTGGAATTACTTATTCTATCGCCTGGTTGAGCGGGATTGCGGGGTTTCAGCATCCCGAAGGTGGTATGTTAGAACCAATCTACAATATACTTGGGCTTCAGTATCTAACGGCACCATTCAGTTTCATTTATCTAGTAGTATTGAGCGGCATTTTAGGAAGTTTGCTTAACTTAATCCCAGTTTTGGGAGAAGAAATGGGTTGGCGAGGTTATATGCTCACAAGGCTAGTCGATGCAGAGTTTTCACGGCCCATCCTTATTAGTGGATTGATTTGGGCAACGTGGCATGTTCCAATTGTTATTGCTGGTCTATATGTAGAGGGAACATCTGTCCTTCTTTCAGTACTTGGCATCTATTTTTGTATTGTGCCATTCAGTTATATTACAGCTTATTTACGACTTATCACAGGTAGCGTTTGGCCTTCGGTTATCATCCATACTACTTGGAATGCCATTATTCAAGGACCTTTCGCACGTGCAAGTACAGGATATCAAACTGAGATTTGGATTGGAGAATCTGGCTTGATAACTGCTCTTATTATCTTGATTACTGCAATAATTACGTCTCGAATAGCGAATTTTACCAAATATCATAATTAGGCGGATGTTATATACAAATATAATGGAGGTGTAATCATGAATATTCAAAGATATGAAAGTAATACGAATGAAGTAAGTGTAAAAGTAATACAAACAAAAAGCGAATATAGATAAAAATTTTTTGATACATTTATGAGTATAAAAATTTATTTATACGAAAAGATAGATGTGGTTAGATTATCAGAAAAAATTCAATAACTTCAATCGTGAAAAGATAAAAAAGGAGCGGAAATACGCTCTTTTTTTATTTACCTTACTATTTTTAGGCGGTTAGTATGGATAAGCGATGAATAAAGGATGAATAGCATTTTTATGGATGAAAATCAAACTCTTTTTTGTATGGAATATATGTGAAATGTTGTATAAAATAAGCAAGTATGCCAAAAATAATAGGGGGAAACTTGTGAAGAAAAGTAAGAGTTTAGTAAGTATTTTAGGAGTGTGTATCATGTTGTTTTCTTTTTGTTTCCAGGGAAATATATAGGCGGATGTAAATACTGTTCAATCTGGAAAAATAAAATCAGGAAACGTAACGGTATGGGAAGTAGGTAATGTAGCGAAAGTGTTAGCAGATGTAGAGCGCTTGAATTTAAATACGGTGAATGTACCTATTCAAGTAGATATTCCGGATGTGAATTCGGCTAATATGGTAATTAATCAGGCGCAAAAGGAACAAGCTATTATTTTAATTCAAGAATTATTAAAGCGTAATATACAAGTTATATTGGAGCCGTTTCCGTTTATTCAGCAAGGAAATATTGGAGAAACAGAGTGGAACCCTAGTAATATTAACGATTTCTTCTGGAATTGGAAAACGGTTGTTTTACAAGATATTTTTAATTCCATTACAAGTAAGTACAATATTTATGGGCTGAAAATCGCTTCTAATTTCGTGAATATGGAATATGCAGAAGGATATTGGAATGATACGATTAATTTTGTTCGCCAGCAGTATAAAGGAAATGTTTTGTATCAAATGAATTGGTGGTTAACTGCAAGTTGGGATCCTTCTTTTGAGGCGAAATTTAAAGAGAAAATAAATCGTCCGTATTTAAAAAAGGTGGACATTGTAAGTATTGATAGTTGGTTTGAAGTTTCAGGAAAAAGAAATCCGTCATACGAAGAAGTAAAACAAAGCTTATTTGCGACGACAGTATACAATCGGGGCCAAAATGTTGTTCAGCAACTTGAGACATTACATAAAACAACAGGAAAGCCAGTTTATTTTGGTGGATTTAACGTTCCAGCACGCGAACTTGGATTACAAAGCCCGTGGAACCCAGATGTTACGAATGTGTTTTCGAGAGATGTACAACTTAATGGGTGGCGTGCTTACCGAGATGTATTAGAAGCGAAGCCATATTTTAAAGGTTTTTCAATTTGGTTTATCGGATCTAATGATAGTAATCATTCATATCAAATACATAGTAAAGAAGCAGAGACAGTTATTAATGGCTGGTATCGAAAATAAATTTTATAAAATAGGTAAGTTTTAGAATCTATTACATATATTTTAGTGAAAGGCCTTTCACCATCTTATCACCTAGGGGGCAATCATAATGAAATTTTTGTCATACCTTACAGTAATTTTGGTGATTCTTGGCGGTTTGAATTGGTTGTTTGTGGCGTTAGATTATAATGTAGTTGAGAAATGGTTTGGTTCTATGCCGGCGCTTGTGGATACTATTTATTGGCTCTTTGGTCTTTCAGCTATTTATCAAATTTTCGATCGGTTCTTTACGAGTAAGTAGCTATTATACTTAATTACTAGAGTGTTAAGTACGATTATGTACTTAACACTTTTTTGTATGTTTATGAAAAGCAGGGTGCACATGCAAGCGATTCCATTGCGTCTTGCACCGTAATAACGGAAAACAAATTGACCGTGTATTGTATATAGGTTATAATTCAGAAAGTTTAAAAAACAATAAAAATGAGAAATAGGGAGGTTATCTGGGTGATGGAGAGAGTGTATAATTTTTCGGCCGGACCATCTATACTCCCTTTGCCAGTTTTAGAGAAAGTGCAAAAGGAGCTTGTAAATTATAACGGGACAGGCATGTCTGTTATGGAAATGAGCCATAGATCTTCTTATTTCCAAAGTATTATTGATGAAGCAAGTAGCTTACTTCGTGAATTAATGAACATTCCTGATGAGTATGAGGTTTTATTTTTACAGGGCGGTGCGTCATTACAATTTTCTATGATACCGTTAAATTTAATGAGTACGTATAAAAAAGCTGGGTACGTACTGACAGGTTCATGGTCTAAAAAGGCGCTGCAAGAAGCCGGAAAAGTAGGAGAAGTACAAGTGATTGCTTCTTCTGAAAAAGAGAAGTTTACTACGATTCCTAAAATGGATGATTTACCAAATGATGAAGAACTAGATTATGTACATATTACAACGAACAATACAATTGAGGGGACAAAATATGTGGATATTCCACATTTAGAAAGAGTGCCGCTCGTTGCGGATATGTCCTCAAATATTTTATCAGAACAATATGATGTTACGAAGTTTGGTCTCATATATGCGGGTGCGCAAAAGAATTTAGGGCCAGCGGGTTTAACGATTGTAATTATAAAAAGAGATTTAATTGGCAGTGCAAATAGTACTTGTCCTACGATGTTAAACTATGAAACTTACAGTGAAAATAACTCCCTATATAATACACCGCCAACCTTTAGTATTTATGTAGCAAAACTTGTACTAGAGTGGTTGAAAGAACAAGGCGGGGTATCTGCGATTGAAGAACAAAATAGAATGAAATCTTCACTTCTTTACAATTTTTTAGATGAATCTAAATTGTTTACTTCACCAGTTGATCCCACGTATCGGTCACTTATGAATATTCCGTTTACAACACCGTCAGAAGAGCTTAACAATCAGTTTTTACAAAAATCGAAAGAGCGCGGTTTCGTTACGCTAAAGGGACATCGTTCAGTCGGCGGTATGCGCGCTAGTGTTTACAATGCGATGCCAACCCAAGGTGTACAAGAATTAGTAGACTATATGAAGGAATTTGAGCTTGAAAATAGATAGGGAGATGGGGATATGTTTCGTGTTCAGACGTTAAATCAAATTGCCGAAAAGGGTTTGCAAATTTTTGATGGGAATCGCTATGAAATTGGAGACAAAGTAGGTCATCCAGATGGTATTTTACTTCGCAGCTATTCTTTACATGAAGAAGAGTTTTCAGAATATTTAAAGGCAATTGCAAGAGCTGGTGCCGGTGTAAATAATATTCCTGTTGAGCGTTGTACGGAAAAAGGGATTGTAGTATTTAATACGCCAGGGGCTAATGCGAATGCAGTGAAGGAACTTATTATCGCAAGCCTTATTATGTCTTCCCGTAATATTATAAATGGAGTGAGCTGGACGAAAGAGTTGGATGGAGAAGAAGTACCACAGCTTGTTGAAGCTGGGAAGAAGCAATTCGTTGGTTCAGAAATTGCAGGGAAACGTTTAGGTGTTATCGGTCTTGGCGCAATTGGTGCTTTAGTTGCGAACGATGCGTTATCTTTAGGGATGGACGTTGTTGGATATGATCCGTATATATCAGTTGAAACAGCATGGCGTCTTTCTACGCAAGTACAAAGAGCGTTTAGCCTAGATGAAATCTTTGCAACGTGTGATTATATTACACTTCATATTCCTCTTACGAACCAAACGAAGGGGATTATTGGTGAACACGCTATAGAGACGATGAAAAAAGGAATGCGTCTATTCAATTTCTCTAGAGGAGAACTTGTAGATGAAACAGCTCTTCAAAAAGCGTTAGAAGAAGATATTATTACACATTACGTAACGGATTTCCCGAATGAAAATGTGATAAAGATGAAAAATGTAACAGCAACTCCTCACCTTGGTGCATCTACGTCTGAATCTGAAGAAAATTGTGCAGTAATGGCTGCACGTCAATTACGTGAATATTTAGAGACAGGTAATATTCGTAATTCAGTAAACTATCCAAACGTAGAACTTCCGTACATTGGAAAAAAACGAATTACAATTATGCATCAAAACGTTCCGAACATGGTAGGACAAATTACAGGATGTTTAGCAGAACATCATATTAATATTGCGGATATGATTAATCGTAGTAAACACTCTTGGGCGTACACAATGATTGATATTGATAACGGAATTGATGATATAATGAAAGAGAATATTGTGGAAAATATAAGTAAAATCACAGGTGTTGTAGCCGTTCGAATGATTGTGTAAAGGAGAGAGAAACTTGGCAAAAATCCGACCGTTTCGTGCTATTCGTCCAGTAGAAGGTAAAGCAGCACAAGTAGCAGCTTTACCGTATGACGTATTAAATAGTGAAGAGGCAAGAGAAGTTGTAAAAGGGAATCCATATTCTTTCTTACACGTTGATAAAGCAGAAATTGATTTAGACCCGGCACTTTCACCGTACGATGATCGCGTATATGAAAAAGCGGGTGAAAATTTAAAGCAATTTATACAAGAAGAAGTGTTCGTTCAAGATGAGGAGCCAGCGCTTTACATTTATGAACTGACGATGCAAGGAAGAACGCAGTCAGGCCTTGTCGTTTGTACATCGATTGACGAGTATGAAGATGATACAATTAAAAAACATGAAAGAACGCGTCATGAAAAAGAACTTGATCGTATTCGCCACGTAGATGTGTGTGACGCAAATACGGGGCCAATTTTTTTAACGTATCGTACAAAAGAAGAAGTGAAACGTTTCATTGCAAACTGGAAAGAAGAACATGCGCCAATCTTTACATTTACAGCAGAAGATGGCGTTAGGCATGTTGCGTGGAAGATTGCAGATGAAGAAGTAATTGCCACTTTAGTAAACGCATTTGAAGATATTCCTAACTTGTACATTGCAGATGGACATCACCGCTCTGCATCAGCTGCAAAAGTAGGGCTAATGCGAAGAGAGCAATATCCGAATTACACAGGAGAAGAGGAATTCAATTTCTTCCTATCTGTTTTATTCCCTCATGATGAATTATCAATTTGGGACTATAACCGTGTTGTGAAAGATTTAAATGGCTTATCAGTAGAGCAATTTTTAAAGCAAGTTGCGCAATATTTTTATGTGGAAGAAGCAGGGGTTTCACCGTATAAACCAAATGAGCCAAAATCATTTGGAATGTATGTAAACGAGAAGTGGTATAAGCTCACTGTGAAAGAGGAAACGTTTGATGCGAATGATCTCGTTAAAGGTTTAGATGTATCTATTCTGCAAGATCATTTATTAAGCCAAGTACTTGAAATACATGATCCACGATCTGATTCACGCATTGATTTTGTCGGAGGAATCCGCGGATTAGAAGAATTAGAACGCCTTGTAAATAGCGGTGAATATAAAGCAGCGTTTTCATTATATCCGACATCAATGGAAGCTTTATTATCAATCGCAGACGCAGGGGAAGTTATGCCGCCAAAATCAACGTGGTTTGAACCGAAACTGCGCAGTGGGTTGTTTGTTCATTCGCTAAAGTAAATATAGACTTCTACAGTTTGGAAAAACCGAAATGATTTTTAATTTCGGTTTTTCTTTTGTAACAAATGGAACGTCAGTTTAATTAATTGTGGACTGTTTTTGAGGAGGGGTATGGATGAAACTGCAAGTAGGCGAAAAAATCACCTTTGGACGAACGTTTACAAAAGAAGATGTTGTTTTATTTACAGAAGTATCTAAAGATGAAGGTGTTCATCATGTTACACCAGATGAGCAGGGGAGATTTGTTGTACAAGGGCCGTTAACATCAACGCTGCCTACAAAAATTGGCGGTGACTATAACGTACTAGCTCGCAAGATGGATTTTGAATTTTTACGTCCTGTCTTTAGCGGTGATACGATTCGCTGTGACGTAACCATTGAACAATTTGAACCCGATGAAAAAAATCGCACAAAGATTATTGCAATGTTTATATGTAGGAATCAACTGGAAAAAGAAGTTATGAAGGGGAGTTTTTCGTGGATTATTCTTTAGTTAGTAGGAAAAGTAATGAATAGGTGGGGGGCACATGCCTCTCGGGCTTAGATTTTTAATTCCACCATAACGAAAATTTTATGCATTGCTGAATACTGATAATAAGACGTTATATAATATACTCTATTAT
>NZ_JBFPJH010000089.1:0-12253 GCF_040838255.1 Bacillus sp. C30
TTCAAATATTATAGGTATATCATGTAAACTTTTTTTCCAAATCATATGATCGTTTGATTCGCCCCAATAATCCTTCAGCACATAACTAGGTTTTCCAAACTTTTTTGTCCATATACTTTGTGCTTTTTTGTATCCACTATCTAAACAGCATTCGATTATTCCTCTGCTAAGTAATGTAAGATACATTGTATTTAGCAGTAAACTCCCTATACCTTTTCTTTGATACTCCGGAAGTATAAATACAGTTCCTATTTCATACAAATCCTTAAGTACACCGTCTGTACAACTATTAATCAATGTACTTGCTGGACCGATTTCAATCGTTCCAATGATTTTATCGTTACTTGTATCTATTGCTAATAAAAAGTAACGACTTTCTCCATTACTATCAAAATCATTTTTTAAATATTTCTTTTTCGAGTTAATTTCATTTTCTATGTCATCTAATAGATGTGATAACCCTTCGTTTTTAAATGTATTAGTAATAACAAGACGAAAAAACAAATGTAATTCATCTAAATCATTCGAATTCGGCCTTCTAATTTCAATGTTATACATGGCTTACATCTCCAATTTTTAAAAATATATGAGAAAGTGTATTTGTTCAAAAAGATTTTATGCAATTGCTAAGACCATACTTTATATACTCTATTCATTATTATTCTACACAACTCTGCATAGATCCAGCAGTATAAAAAACTCAGTATAAATATTAATGTAATAACTTTTATATCCATAGTCGTATGAATAGTAGGACCAAGTACAGGAAAACGGAAGATATCGAGAATGATCATAATTCCTATAAGTAGACATATCGCTGAAAAGGAAATTACCCAAATCCTCCTCTTGAATTGTAAAAAGGATACTCCTAACGCTATACCTAATAAGCCTGTAGTAAAGGGAAAGACAATTAGTTCACTTGGCTCAATAATGAATAATAGGAAAATAGTAAGAATATAAGAAAGTACTCCCTCACGAATAGAATAACAAATAGCTAGAAAAATCGGTAGCGTCGCGAAAGGACTAATAAATAACCCAATTCCAGGGATTAAGTTCCCCGCAGATTGAAAAATAGCAGCAAATGAACCGAGTAATGCTGTAATGACTAACCTACTTGCAGGCGTCACCTTTCTTTTATGAACAAAATTCGCATCCTGCTCTATCATCCATTGATACCAATAGCTTCTAAAGCGATTCATCAAATTCCCCCCTAAAGAGACTTAATTCACCACTTTCTATTTTTATTCAAATACTTATTGGTTATGTTTTACTTTCTGCTTGTTAGGAATCACTATACAATAGATGTTTATCCATAGAAGGTTTTTTAAGAGGCGCTAAGTCGTGCGTTTGAAAAAGTATGAATTCCATATATTTTTAGACTAAGAGTTTATACCGTATCATGGAACAATTTCAAAAATAGTACCTTTGTTAAATTCAGTTACTTTCATAGAACCATAAACTCCTAAATATAATCTAGTTTGATCTAAGTTTGTTCCTAAACTAACATAATAAGCTGCTTGAGTCCCAAAATCATAAGTGGTTTCAATAACATGAAAATCATTACGTTTCCCGTCTAGAGCTGCTCTAGTAAAAGCTAACACTCCCTTTACTGGAGATTGAAATTCTTCTTTCTTAGCAAGATCAGTAAACACGATACTACCAGTTAAACTAGGAATTGTAGTTCCCATATATGGTTGTACTCCTGTAAGTGAGGTTCCTCCAAACTTATCTGCTCTGGAATCTTTATGAAAATAACTAATTAGGGGCTGTATGCGCCTCACTGATGTTTCTATTGTTTCATTATAATAAGCCATTGTTCTCTCATCCAAAGTAGGTTTCTCAGAACAGTGCCTTATAAAAGAAGTAGGAAATTCTCCTTCCCATCCTCGCCAACCAAAATTAATAAATCCATCTTGATTGGGAGTGGATCTCATTAAATGCGTTTGAACAAGTTCGGTAACCGGTATGGGTTTATAATGAACAAACGAAAAAATAGACTCTACAATATCCTGCCCGACATTTCCAGCATATTGGATATACTGATTATAAAACCTTTGAAATGAAATACCTGTTATATTCCGAACTCCTTTCGCAATTACTGTAAGTGTTTCTTGTATAGATAAAGGAAACTCATTAAAGCGTGTAACTACTGGAGGGTTATTTATGAATGTATTTTTACTTACATCAATTTCAATTATTTTACCCGCTATTTCTAAATCATCCTGGCTTAAATTAAATGGATCATAACCCGATCCACCATCTCCATTTGTAAAAACAAGTTTTCCACTCTCAGGTGAAAAGTTTAAACTATTGACTCCGTTATGATTAAAAAAGGGCCTTCTTATGTTAAGTAATGTCCGTCGTTTTTGAGGTTGACTATGTGATTGTAAAATCCATTCCTCAACCGTATCAATATGATCATATTGAGTATCTCTATTTACCCACTTTAAGTTTAAAGTTTTCGGATCACACGGATTAGGTTTAAAAGGTTCAGAAAGGGCACCCGGACCTTGAGTGCCAGCTACTGAATAATGAAGGTAAAATAAACCGTTTTGATAAAATTGTGGATGAAACGCTAGTCCTAGCAATCCGCGTTCATCATAACCGCTACTAGAGACACCTTCTTCAAACGTGCCTAATTTGATAATTCGCGGGCGAATATCTAAAAAAGTCCTTATAACTCCGTCTCCTATGTAAAAGATTTCTCCTACCTGGGTTGCAATAAATAACCTTTCAATTGAGTCACCTGGTAGTATAGTTGTTTTCAAAACAGTAGGTAAATTGAACTTACTTGCAATGGGTCGTAAACTAACCTTAACTTTTGTCAACTTACTTTACACCCCTTTAATTGCGTTTTATTAAAAGAATATGATTAGAACTGTTCAATTAGTATCCAATTAGGGACTAGAGAATTGGATATTATTTCTGGCTGCGCTGCATTTCCTGCTTCTCCATATAACTGCGCATCCGTCGCATATATTCAGGTGCGTCCATTGGATTACCTGCGATCATTTCAATTATACAGAGTCTTTCGGCGCTTTCCTTTTCAGCATGGATTATAGCCTGATCAAGCTCTCCATAGGTCCGGACCGTAACGGTAAACGCGTTACCTCCAAAAGCTTCGGCCAGCTTGGTGTAAGACCATCGAGGGATTTGGTTGTACTTTTGATCCTCTGTTTTGACATTTAAATATCTCTCGATTGTATAACCATCGTTGTTCAAAACAAAGATTATAGGCTTGCAGCCGTAATAGAGCATAGAACTGATTTCCTGTACCGTTAGCTGCAGGGCACCGTCACCTGTAAACACCAATACTCGGCGTTCCGGCGCGGCCATAATAGCACCAAACGCCGAAGGGATTGCGTAACCGATGGACTGCCATCCACCTTGTCCAATATATGTTACATTGCCCGGCAGTCTTATCTCTCCCATTCCGTAATAAAGCGTTCCGGTCTCGGCGATTACAATATCCTCCTCTTTCAGCATGCGCTGAAAACGTGGATAATAGCCGTCCGCCATTAGAGGTCCGTCGGCAATAGTTGTGAATTGCTCATAAGGGAATGACAATTTTTTTGTCAAACCTTTGCCCTTATAATTCACCTTCTGAACGGCAAGTAGCATGTCGGCTGCAAGAACATTCGGATATTCCGCCTCAGCGATTTTAACTATATCCGGTTGAATATTGACAGTTATCAGCGGATTCAGCTTTGCGGTAAAACTTGCGGTGTTTGTGTCCGCCCATACCATGCCAATCGCAATGATACAATCTGCATTCTCTACCGTACTTTGGACTTCAGTCCTCCCGAAAGAGCCTTGATACATTCCGATATAATTTGGATGGTTCTCGTCGAATCCTCCCTTCCCGTACATCATCGTTACAACAGGCACATTCATTGCATCGGCTAGCTGCCGAGTCGCTGTCTGAAGGCCGAATCGCATCGTTTTCACATCCACCAAGATAACTGGTCGGTGGGAACGTTCCAAAAGCGGACGGACATGATTCACTGCAGCCTGAAGGGTATTCGGATTGGATGTTGGACGTGGTGGTACCGGTTCTCCCCAGACTTTAATCGGCTTGGTCACTAAATCATTAGCCACAACCAGGTATACCGGCTTTTTCTTTTCCTTAGCAATGCGAATCGCAGTCTGAATTTCAATCTTGGCATTTTCCGGCGTAAGCACCGCGGTATATGCCGTAATCTGCTCATACACCTTGCGAAAAACGTCAAAATTCCCATCCATTAAGGTGTGATGCATAAGCTTATGCTCTTTTTGATCCTTCTCAGGAGGCGCACCCACAATGTGTATAATTGGCACATGCTCGCTGTTGGCTCCCGCTATCGCATTGCATGCACTGAGCTCCCCGACCCCAAATGTCGTAATAAGAGCCGATATTCCTTTGATTCTTGCATAGCCATCTGCAGCGTAGCCCGAGTTTAGTTCATTTCGTCCTTCTATAAAACGGATGCCGTTATAACACTCCAAAGTATCAAGAAGTGTAAAATTATAGTCCCCTGCCACACCAAAAATTTCGGTAATGCCCTCGAGTTTCAGGCAATCGAACAAATACTGACCAACCGTTTTTTGAGCAGGTCCCCTTTGTAAACCAAAGTTGCCCGAATTAATCATTTTATCCATCGCTTGCTCACTCCTTATCTATTTCTTTGGCTTGTTCTATTTTATAGTACCCTTTTTGATAATTCCCTTTAATTAAACCGGTTATCCGTTGTGCAACAATTAATCGGGAAGAATTACAAGAATGTATTAATTAATCTTCTAATGTTCTTTTTAAATTGTTTCCCTTTAAAACATCCCATTTATCATGCTCCTCACTCTGTTTTGCAAAAGTCTAGCTTACTTTTAAAAACTTTGTAACAGAACCTTAAAAATAATAAAAACCCACGAAGAAAATGCATTTTCTTCGTGGGTTTAGTTATTTAAATGGACTTTCACCTAACTCAAGAAGCATCCGCACCTTCAAACTGACTATTATAAAGCGAAGCATAGAAACCATCAGCTTTCAATAACTCTTCATGATTACCTTGTTCTACAATATCTCCGTCTTTCATGACAAGGATTAAATCTGCATCACGTATTGTTGATAATCTATGAGCGATAATGAAGCTTGTTCTACCTTCCATAAGGTTTTCCATCGCTTTTTGAATCAGTACTTCTGTACGAGTGTCAATGGAGCTTGTTGCTTCATCGAGTATTAATATTTTCGGATCCGCTATAAGGGCACGTGCAATTGTTAGTAGTTGCTTTTGTCCTTGGGATACGTTACTTGCTTCTTCGTTTAGTTCCATTTGATATTTATTTGGTAATGTTTTTACGAAGTTGTGAACGTGAGCTGCTTTCGCTGCTTCAATTACTTCTTCGTCTGTAGCATCGAGTCTACCGTAACGTATATTTTCCATGATGGAGCCGTTAAATAGCCAAGTGTCTTGAAGTACCATACCAAACATGTTGCGCAGGTCTTCTCGCGTGAAGTCTTTTATATCGTGACCGTCGATACATATTGCACCGCTGTTTATGTCATAGAAACGCATTAACAGTTTTACAATCGTTGTTTTACCAGCTCCGGTTGGTCCGACGATTGCTACCTTTTGTCCAGGTTTAATGTTAGATGAGAAATTATTGATGATGATCTTATCTGGATTGTATCCAAATTGAACATCTTGGAAGGTAACTTCTCCTTGAACTTTTTGCAGCTTCACTGGATTTTCTGCTTCTGGCACTTCCTCTTCTTCTTCTAAAAATTCGAAGACTCTTTCTGCAGCAGCTGCAGTAGATTGAAGTACGTTCGCGATTTGTGCTACTTGAGCGATTGGTTGCGTAAAGCTTCTAACATATTGCACAAAGGCTAAAATGTCTCCAACTGCGATGGTTCTCTTTACCGCAAGCCATCCACCTAAAATAGATACAGCGACGTAACCGATATTACCGATAAATGTCATAATCGGCATCATCATTCCAGATAAAAATTGAGATTTCCATGCGGAATGGTAAAGGGTATCATTTACCTTTTCAAATTTTTTTACTTCTTCTTCTTCTTTGTTGAAGGCTTTTACGATATTGTGACCACTATAAATTTCTTCGACCTGACCGTTTACGTGTCCTAAATATTCTTGCTGGGATTTGAAGTATTTTTGTGATCGTTTTACGACTGCCATGATGAGAATCATCGATACTGGCAATATTAAAAGCGCCACTAATGTCATTTGCCAGCTGATTGATAACATCATGATAAGTACACCGATGATTGTAATAACGGATGTGATGATTTGCGACATACTTTGGTTTAAAGTTTGGCTCACCGTATCTACGTCATTTGTAATTCTCGATAATACTTCGCCGTGCGTTGTTTTATCAAAGTATTTCAGCGGCATGCGGTTAATTTTTTCATCGATTTCTTTTCTGAAGTTATAAGATACTTTTTGAGCTACTCCAGAAATAATGTACCCCTGGATAATACCAAACACAGTGCTCAGTATATATAATCCAAGGAGTAAAATGACAATGTTTCCGATATAGGTAAAGTCAATGGCCGCACCGGGTGCTCCTGATACTTTGCTTACGAGTCCTTCGAAAAGTTTTGTTGTCGCGTTTCCTAAAATTTTTGGACCAACGATTGTAAAGGCTGCACTACCGATTGCGAAAAGGATAACGACTAAGATTGGTAATTTATAGGGCTTCAAGTATTGAAGGAGTTTATTCATCGTTCCTTTGAAGTTTTTTGCTTTCTCAATCTTTCTCATGCCGCCGCCCATAGGACCGCCACCGCCAGGACCAGGGCCGCTTTGTTTTCTATTTTCTATTTTTCTATCACTCATGATGACAACTCCTCTCTTGAAAGTTGTGATAAAGCAATTTGCTTATAAACTTCACAGTTTTCCATAAGCTCTTCATGAGTACCAGTTCCAATTATTTTTCCTTCGTTAAGTACAATAATCTTATCGGCATTCATGATTGTACTGATTCTTTGGGCAATAAGTAAAATAGTACTTCCTGTAATCTCATTGTTTAAAGCTCTGCGCAATGCTGCGTCTGTCTTAAAGTCAAGAGCTGAGAAACTATCATCGAATATGAAGATTTCCGATTTTTTCGTAAGAGCACGCGCAATAGAAAGTCTTTGTTTTTGACCACCGGAAACGTTCGTACCACCTTGTGATATTTCTGTGCGGAAGCTTTCAGGTTTCGCGTTAATAAACTCCATAGCTTGCGCGATTTCCGCCGCTTTTTCGAGTTCTTCTTCAGTTGCTTCTTTTTTACCATATTTCAAATTACTCTCGATTGTACCTGAGAAGAGAACTCCTTTTTGCGGTACATAACCAATTTTCTCTCTTAATTCCTTCTGAGATACTTCTCTAATATCCGTGCCATCTATTAATATTTGGCCGCTTGTGACATCGTAAAAGCGTGGAATTAAGTTGATTAATGTTGATTTACCACTACCTGTACTTCCGATGAAAGCTGTCGTTTCACCAGGTTTTGCAGTAAAGGTGATATTGGAAAGCACATCTTCTTCTGCACCTGGGTATCTAAAGCCAACATTTTTAAATTCAACGTAACCTTTCTTGTCTGAAGCAAATGTTTTCGGCTCTTTTACATCACTAATGGTAATGTCAGTATCTAAAACTTCTGCGATACGTTGTGCGGAAACTGAAGCACGTGGAACCATAATAGATACCATTGAAATCATTAAGAAGGCCATGATGATTTGCATTGTATATTGCATAAATGCCATCAAATCACCAACTTGCATATGTCCCATATCCACTTGGTGTGATCCAACCCAAATAATAAGTACAGTAACGGCATTCATGATAAACATCATCATTGGCATCATAAATGACATTAAACGGCTTACAAATAAATTTGTTTTTGTTAAATCTTGATTTCCTTTTTCAAATTTCTTTTCTTCATGTTTTTGAGTATTAAAAGCACGAATAACGAGCATACCGGTTAAAGATTCACGAGTGATTAAGTTAATTTTATCTACTAACTTTTGGATACGCTTAAACTTAGGAATCGCGATGCTAAATAAACCAATGACTAGGCTTAAAATCGCAATTACCGCAACTGCGATAATCCATCCCATTGAAAGATCTGTAGTAAGTACTTTAATAATGCCGCCGATACCTAAAATTGGTGCATAGAATACAATGCGAAGCATCATAACCATAAGTGTTTGAACTTGTTGGATATCATTTGTACTTCTTGTGATTAGAGATGCAGTGGAAAACTTATCAAACTCCGCATTCGAGAAGTTTGTAACTTTCCGGAATACTTTCTTTCTAAGGTCTCTGCCGAGTCCTGCAGCTACTTTTGCAGCAAGTAAACTCACGATAACGGTAGCTGCCATACTTACTAAGGATAAAAGCAGCATTTTCCCGCCGGAAGTAAGGATGAAATTAGATTGAAGCTTATCTATATTGATACCGATCTTTTTATACTCATTCTCAATGAATGAAACGGCTGATTGCGTTACCATGCTACCTGGCATATTCTTAAACTTTTCATCTGCCTTTTCTTTCATTGCATTGATTTGATCTTGAGGAAGTTTCGCTGGTGTGTTGTTGTCACCTGTCGCAGCAGGAGAGAAAGCAGATGAGCCACCTTTTTCAATTCCTTGTGTAATTAACATTGGTTTCCCAAAGATATCGTTAAGTTCGTTAATTATTTTTTTATCTTCTGTATGTAACTTATAAAGTGGCTCTTTATCAAGCTGCGGATAATCTTTTAAGTCATTTTTTAGTTCACTTTGAGAGAGGTTGTTCTTATCTAAAAGCACATAGTTGTCAGCAACTTTTTTCTTCTCATTTTCATTCATAAAGAGCGTAAGTTTATCCATTTCACTTTTACGAATAACCTCAGGTACTGCATTTTCTACACCTTTTTGTTGAATCCCTACATTGACAATGTTAGACATGTAGTCTGGCAGTGATAAATCGCATACTGCCTGTACAGTTAAAAGACATACAACTGCAATGATGGAAGCAATAAATGGTTTTAAATGTTTGATGATCTTTAACATTTAGTTCATCTCTCCATTTTCTTTGTCTAATTTTTTTAGTTTTTACTCCGCTTCTCTCCTTTATTCTTCGTATTCTCAGTAATTCATTCTAGCAGCTCTTTACGTATTTTCGACTACAGATTAATTTTATGACTATATGAAGATATGATGCACCGAAAATAGGCTCTTTTTTTCAAAAACGTTTTTTATATTCGGCAAATTAGCAGTAATAGACTTACCTTTGATCAAACATGTTTATAAACCAACATAACGTACAGGAAATCGACTTTTCTCTTGTCGAAATTTACTTAGCATACAGTGGTCATATATTTTCAAGAATAACGGAAGAATATATAGAAAATGCTACGATCAACTTAGGGGGGACAACCTTGTTCAATCAAATAGTAAAAGCTGTACCCAATTTATTTACGATTGGAAATTTATTGTGCGGTGTTTTTTCAATTACCATGAATATGAGTGACTATTTGGAAGTAGCCTCCATTTTTATTTTCTTTTCAGCTGTTTTAGATCTCCTTGATGGAAGAATTGCGAGAAAATTAAAAGTGAACAGTGAGTTTGGTGTACAATTGGATTCCTTAGCTGATATTGTTAGTTTCGGAGTTGCTCCTGCACTTTTATTTCATTCGATAGCAACACCATCTATTTTAACTTCTTTGGCATTTATCCTTTTCCCAACGATGGGTGCTTTAAGATTAGCTAAATTTAGTGTAAAACCAACCATTGGATATTTTAAGGGATTACCTATTCCAGCTGCTGGATTACCATTGGCCGGTATGGGATTGTTTTCATATAGCAATGCATGGATTACATTAATCCTCGCTCTCTTAATGGTAAGTCCAATTAGGTTTAAAAAACTTTAATTGGGATCCCGTCTATCGCTTTAATTTCATTTGTGGAACGGTTCGCTAATATCCATCAAGTTGAGGGTTTTGATGTTATTCATCATTTTACGAATGCAGCGATGGGACAGACTTTAAAGAGCTTACCTATTGTAATTGCTCATAATAGATTGTGAAATTGAATAGCCTCCAGTTTTTGAGGCTATTGTTTATATTTCTGATATGTATTTCCGCCTCTATATTGAACGAATCCACCTTTCTTCTCTAATACCTCAAACGATAAAAATGCACTTCGTTGCTATAAAAGGCAAAAATTTTTCGTTTTGTGGGTTATCTATTTTCTTAGCTTGATAACGATGTGGTGGTACCCCTTGTTTAAAAGAACTCCTACCTCCCAAAATACTTAGTTACGCCCAAATAACATAATAATCATTTAAATCTAATTCAATCGGTTGTCCTAACGCAAGTTTCGCAAGTTCTGATCCTAAGATAACATAATAAAAAGATTAGGAAATCACTCCTAATCTTTTTGTTTATTACTATTCCATTGCCCCAGCAACATCATAATCATTTAAATCTAATTCAATCGGTTGTCCTAACGCAAGTTTCGCAAGTTCTGATCCTAAGTATGGACCTGCTGTTAATCCTGAAGCACCTAATCCGTTTGCAATGAGTATGCCTTCAAAATTAGGGAGTCGGCCAATAACAGGTAAGAATCCTGGCGTAAATGGCCTGAAGCCAACTCTAGTTTCAAGCATTGTACCATCTTCTAAACCAGGCGCTACTGTTAACGCTTTATGGAATACTTCATGTAAACCACCAGCTGTTACACGGTGATCGAAACCAGTATCATTCTCATGCGTTGCACCAATTACGACATGGCCATTGTCAAATGTTAAAATATATTGATCGTTCGGCGGCATAACAACTGGCATATTTTCTGTTGCTGTATTTTCAATTTGCAAATGAACAATTTGTCCTTTTTGGAATGTAACTAAGAAATTAATTCCTAACGGATTCAAGATTTCATTCGCCCATGCGCCTGCAGTTACAATTACCTTTTCCGCTACAATTGTTTCGTCATTTACTTTAACTCCCGTAATATGATTCCCTTCACGGACTAATACTGCATCACCTTTTATGAAAGTTGCACCATGTTTTTTCGCAGCGCTTATTAATGCGTTGCGTAATAATCTTCCATTTACTCGTGCAGCGCCACTAATATGAACAGAACTGTATTCTTCTGATAATGCTGGGAATAATTTTTTCGTTTCTTCAGCTGATAAGCGAGTGATTTCACCGATCTCTGGTGCATCTTCACGTCGTTTATAAGCTCGTTCTTCCATTTGATCTAGTTTTTTCTCGTCAGTATGTAAACTAATTGCACCTACACGGTTGTAACCTGTATCCGTTTCACCGTCTTCTTCTAATTGCTGAATTAACGAAGAATAGTAACGTGCACCGCCTTTAACGATTTTATACCATGCTTTATTACGACGTTGCGACAGCCACGGACAGACAATACCTGCTGCTGCATCAGTTGCTTGACCTAAATCTTGACGATCTACAATAGTAACCTTCGCACCAGCCTTAGCAAGATGATAGGCAGTAGATGCCCCTAAAATTCCAGATCCAACTACAATATACGATTTCATTTCAAACACCTTTTCTCTTTTGCTAATTATTTAAATATAAGAACATACTTTAGTATACTGAAAGGAATCCTTTTTTCAATGTGCAAAGTGTAATTAATTGTTGCATCATTGTGACGTTCCTAATCATTATTTTTTCTTCTTACGGAATAATTCAATTGTTTTATAGCCTTGTGAAAGGATTTCAATCATTTTCTCAAGACGTTTATCGCGTGTTTTTTCTTGTTTCACAGAAAATAAATTACGTGCCCAATCTTTTTGATAACCAGGAGTTAAACTTTGATAAAACTTAAGTTCAGCTGGATGATTAGCCAATAATGCTTCAACATCTTGAATACGGTCTGCATAATCAGCAACACATTGACTCGCTGCAGGTGTTTTCTTCGCTTTTTTCTTTTCACGTTTTAAACCTACAACTGTAAAGACATCATCCATACTTACCATTCGCGCAAATTTAATTTCGCTTTCCCCCACATATCCATCATCTCCAACGTTTAATGCCGGAAACATCTCATCACGGTGAATAAACGTACTGTAACGAGCATTACCTTTTTTCGGATATGCGAAAAACACGTAACCTTTTTCAATTAGTAATTCTTCATTACTAATAATAAAATTCGTTTGTTTCACCATTTCATCAAGTGTTTCAACAAAAATAAAAATAGCATCATGTTCTTTTGAAAATGAGGTTTCTTTACCTGTGAAAATGTCATAATCACCTGGTT
>NZ_JBFPJH010000007.1:0-47504 GCF_040838255.1 Bacillus sp. C30
ATATAAAAAAGAGGGCTCCTTTTGAAAAGGAGCCCTCTTTCTATAAATAAATTGAAACTATAATCAGTGGGACCATTCCATTCCCTTTACATATTAGCTCACAAATAATGTGATAAAAATGATTAAGTGCGGTTTTCAACTTGCTGACAAATTTCATCTGTTGTTAAACCATGTGCTTTAATTACAGATCCTTTTATCGATGTATCTGCAATGCCCATCATATTAGAATCTTGCCCGGTTACAACGCAACAATCACACCCATGTGCATCATTTTCAGAGTTAAGTGAAACGACTTCATGTCCTTGTTGCTGAAGAGCTTGTTGAACATCTGTTAAAGAGTTCTCAACACCAATTCTAGCCATAATTTTCACCTCCTACCATCTAGTTGCTAGTATGCTCAAGTCCATAGCATATATTTATGAAAAGATGGTAGGAAGAGAATATTTGTTTAGTCGTTATATACACCAGTAAGCATTTGACTAACGAATTGATTATTTAATGTATCTTGTGCTGAACTGTTATTAGACTGAATATCGATTGAAGCTGTGTAGTTGTTATGTTTCCTACTATTTGGTTCTACTTCAACGTAATTATCGAATTTACAAAATCCTTTCGTATCCATTAGATCAAATAGTTGTAGCATTTCTACTACCTCTTGTCTCGTTCCTTTAATTTGTACACACGCCATTGTTATTTCCTCCTTCAATTTGACAAATTGTTTTTTAAAAATAGGATTATGATTACTAAATGAAAAATATGAATGTTATTTTTAGACAGCGTTATTTTTGTTATTTTCCCCCTTTTTCACCAAAAGTCGTTGTATATTCCCGGATTTATAAAATCGGACGTCCGTTTATTGAATACAATAGATTCGTATCAATTGGCGAAAACCCTTCTTTTAAACAAATATTTTTTTAGTAGAATTTGACGAAAAAATTTTTTTGACTTTTTGTAAACGTTAACAATGTTATTAAATCAATATAAACAAAGATGTACGTGCGATTAAAAATTAAAAATTTTCTAAAAATTAACTTGATTTATTTGAAAAGGAGAGTAGACTAGGAAACAATAAAAAACTCATAGAACATAGGGGGCGCTTTCAAGTGAACGAGCAGTGGATTTTCTTAAATGGAGAATTTGTTCCAAAAGACGAAGCAAAGGTTTCAGTATATGATCATGGCTATTTATATGGCGATGGAGTGTTCGAAGGAATTAGGGTATATAGCGGTAATGTTTTCCGTTTGAGAGAGCATCTTGTCCGGTTATATGAATCAGCGAAATCCATCATGTTAGAAATTCCATATACGTTAGAAGAAGCAACGAAAATCGTTGTTGAAACGATTCGACAAAACAAACTATCTAATGGATATATCCGCCTCGTTGTATCAAGAGGACCTGGGAACTTGGGATTAGATCCCGATTCTTGTACGAAACCAAATGTAGTAGTAATTGCAGAGCAATTATCTTTATTTCCACAAGAATATTATGAAAAAGGGATTCCGATTATAACAGTTGCAACGCGTCGCAATCGCCCGGATGTTTTATCGCCTCAAGTAAAATCTTTAAATTACTTAAATAATATTTTAGTTCGCATTGAGGCGAAATTAGCTGGAGTACAAGAAGCACTTATGTTAAATGACCAAGGATATGTAGCTGAAGGCTCTGGAGATAATGTATTTATTGTGAAGGGAAATAAATTAATTACACCACCAAGTTCTGCTGGAGCGTTAGAAGGTATTACACGAAACGCGATTTTAGAAATCGGCGAAAAACTTGGATATGACGTAAGAGAAGAATTATTTACAAGGCACGATGTATATGTAGCTGATGAAGTGTTTTTAACAGGAACAGCTGCTGAAGTAATTGCTGTTACGACAGTAGATGGAAGAACGATTGGTTTAGGTAGAACAGGGCCACATACGAATCGTTTATTAGAAGAATTCCGTAAATTAGTTGTAGAAGATGGAGAGAAAATTTACGAAGAAAATAAAGTTGGATAATAGCTCTTATGACATGATAAAGCGTTGATAGGGAGGAGTAGTTGACTGTGAAGCCTCACAGAGAGTCGGTGGTTGCTGGAAACCGATGGTTCACGTCGACGAACATCACCCTTGAGTGCTAAGCTGAAACGTTTGTTTAGGCTTAGACGGTAGCTCCGTTATTAGCTAGACTCATATCCCGAGTCACTGAGGCAAGAGTAATCTTGCAAAGAAGGGTGGTACCGCGAAATCTTTCGTCCCTTCAGCACATAGCTGGAGTGTGGACGTAGGATTTTTTTATTTTATAAATGTTTTAAAAAAGGGGGCTTATAAGAAAAATGTCTTCAAAAACGGAAGAGAAACTGGCTACTGGTGCACAGCTATTGTTAGAAGCGCTAGAAAAGGAAGGAGTAGAGGTGATTTTTGGTTATCCAGGTGGTGCAGTTTTACCTCTATATGATGCGCTTTATGATTGTGAAATTCCGCATATTTTAACGAGGCATGAGCAAGGTGCAATTCATGCTGCTGAAGGATATGCAAGAATTACAGGAAATCCAGGAGTGGTAATTGCAACAAGTGGACCGGGTGCTACAAATGTTATTACTGGTCTAGCTGACGCGATGATTGATTCATTGCCACTTGTTGTATTTACAGGGCAAGTAGCAACAACGTTAATCGGAAGTGATGCTTTTCAAGAAGCAGATATTATGGGACTTACGATGCCGGTGACAAAACATAATTATCAAGTGCGAAAAGCATCGGATTTACCCCGAATTATTAAAGAAGCATTTCATATCGCTAGAACAGGAAGACCGGGCCCAGTCGTAATTGACCTTCCGAAAGATATGGTAGTAGAGCAAGGTGAGCGATGTAGCGACGTACAAATGGATTTACCAGGATACCAGCCTAATTATGAACCGAATCTACTACAAATAAACAAATTATTACAAGCGATTGAGGTCTCAAAAAAGCCATTAATTTTAGCTGGAGCAGGTGTATTGCATGCGAAAGCATCGAAAGAATTAACAAGTTTTGCTCGCAAATATCATATTCCAGTTGTTCATACATTACTTGGTCTTGGTGGGTTTCCGCCAGATGATGAACTATTTCTAGGGATGGGAGGAATGCACGGTTCATACACCGCAAATATGGCGTTATATGAATGTGACTTACTTATTAATATAGGTGCAAGGTTTGATGATCGTCTTACTGGAAATTTAGCTTATTTTGCTAAAGAAGCGATTGTCGCACATATAGATATTGATCCAGCGGAAATTGGGAAAAATGTGCCGACTGAAATCCCTATTGTTGCGAGTGCAAAGCAAGCATTAGAAGCTCTACTTACTTTTAAAGAAGGGGAAGTACATCACAATGATTGGCTTTCGTTATTGAATAGTAGAAAAGAAAAATACCCTCTTTCTTACAAAGAACATGCAGAGCGTATTAAACCTCAATATGCAATTGATATGCTATACGAAATTACGAAAGGAGAAGCGATTGTAACAACAGATGTTGGGCAACATCAAATGTGGGCAGCTCAATATTATCCGCTGAAAAAACCAGATAGATGGGTAACCTCTGGGGGGTTGGGAACAATGGGCTTCGGGTTTCCAGCAGCAATAGGTGCACAAATCGCAAAGCCTGAAGAACTAGTTATTGCAATTGTCGGTGATGCTGGATTTCAAATGACCTTGCAAGAACTTAGTGTGTTAAAAGAGCATTCTTTACCAGTAAAAGTTTTTATTTTAAATAATGAAGCTTTAGGGATGGTAAGACAATGGCAAGAGGAATTTTATAATGGGCGATATTCGCACTCCTTACTTCCATGCCAACCAGATTTTGTTGCGCTTGCCAATGCTTATGGCATAAAAGGTGTTCGTATTGAAGACCCACTTCTTGCAAAGCAACAATTACAGTATGCAATTGAGTTAAGAGAGCCTGTTGTAATTGATTGCCGCGTACTTCAATCCGAAAAGGTAATGCCGATGGTTGCCCCAGGAAAAGGCGTTCATCAAATGGAGGGAGTGGAGAAAAGGTGAAGAGAATTGTAACAGCGACAGTTCGAAATCAAAGCGGTGTGTTAAATCGAATTACAGGTGTTATGACACGTAGACATTTTAATATTGAAAGTATTTCAGTAGGTCATACGGAATCATCGGATATTTCGAGAATGACGATTGTTGTACACGTTGAAAATGAACAGCAAGTTGAGCAGTTAATTAAACAACTTCATAAGCAAATCGATGTACTGAAAGTATCAGATATTACAGAAGAAGCGATGATCGCTAGAGAACTTGCACTTATTAAAGTAGCAACGTCTGTAGCAAGAGCAGAATTATATAGTTTAATTGAACCGTTCCGAGCCGCTGTAATAGACGTTGGGAAGGATTCCATAGTGGTGCAAGTAACAGGTACCCAGGAGAAAGTAGAAGCGTTAATTGAATTACTTCGTCCATATGGTTTGAAAGAAATTGCTAGAACAGGTGTAACAGCATTTACACGTAGTATGAAAAAACAAGATAAACAAGTTATGTTAATTCAATAATTATTTAAAAAATAGGGGGAAATGAAAATGGCGAAAGTTTATTATGAAAAAGACGTAACGGTAAATGTATTAAAGGAAAAGAAAGTAGCAATCATCGGATATGGATCGCAAGGCCATGCGCATGCGCAAAACTTACGTGATAACGGATTTGATGTGGTAGTAGGACTGAGGAAAGGGAAGTCATGGGATAAGGCGAAAGAAGACGGTTTTTCTGTATACACAGTAGCGGAAGCAGCAGAAAAAGCAGATGTAGTAATGATTCTACTACCTGATGAATTACAGCCGGAAGTATATGAAGCTGAAATTGCACCAAACTTACAAGGGGGCAATTCTCTCGTTTTCGCGCATGGATTTAATGTTCACTTTGATCAAGTAAAACCGCCAGCTAATGTAGATGTATTTCTAGTAGCACCGAAAGGACCAGGACATCTAGTACGTCGTACGTTTGCGGAAGGGGGAGCTGTTCCTGCATTATTTGCAGTATATCAAGATGCAACAGGAGTTGCGATTGAAAAGGCACTTTCATATGCAGATGGAATTGGGGCGACGAGAGCAGGTGTATTAGAAACAACGTTTAAAGAAGAAACAGAAACAGATTTATTTGGAGAGCAAGCTGTACTTTGCGGCGGAGTGACTGCACTAGTAAAAGCTGGGTTTGAAACGTTAGTTGAAGCTGGTTATCAACCTGAACTTGCATATTTTGAATGTTTACATGAACTGAAACTAATTGTTGACCTTATGTATGAAGGTGGACTTGAAAATATGAGATATTCAGTTTCAGATACAGCGCAGTGGGGAGACTTCGTATCAGGGCCACGCGTTGTTACTGAAGATACGAAGAAAGCGATGGGTGCAGTACTAGCAGAAATTCAAGATGGTACATTTGCAAGAGGCTGGATTGCAGAGCATAAAGCAGGAAGACCAAATTTCCAGGCGACAAATGAAAAAGAAAATGAACATGAAATCGAAGTAGTTGGACGTATATTACGTGAAATGATGCCTTTCGTACAGCCCCGAGTAAAGGTAGGGATTAAATAATATGAAGCAAATTTTGTTCATGGATACGACGCTTCGTGATGGCGAACAATCACCAGGAGTTAATTTAAATGAACAAGAGAAATTACAGATTGCGAGGCAACTAGAGAGACTTGGTATTAATGTAATGGAAGCTGGATTTGCAGCGGCTTCTGAAGGTGATTTTCAATCGGTAAAACGTATCGCAAATACCATTCAAAATGCTACGGTTATGAGTTTAGCTAGAGCGAAAGAAAGTGATATTCGAAGAGCCTATGAAGCTGTGAAAGGCGCTGTCTCTCCTCGTTTACACGTATTTTTAGCTACGAGTGACATTCATATGAAATATAAGCTTTGTATGTCAAAAGAAGATGTATTAGATAGCATACATCGCTCTGTTACGCTCGGGAAATCATTATTTCCGACAGTGCAATTTTCAGCAGAAGATGCGACAAGAACATCGAGAGCATTTTTAGCTGAAGCAGTAGAAGTAGCGATTCGTGCAGGAGCGAATGTAATCAATATTCCTGATACAGTTGGATATACGAATCCAGAAGAATATTATTCTCTTTTTAAATACTTACAAGAATCCGTTCCGTCGTATGAAAAAGCAATTTTCTCTTGTCACTGTCACGATGATCTTGGGATGGCAGTAGCGAATTCGTTAGCTGCGGTTGAAGGCGGAGCGTTACAAGTAGAAGGAACGATTAATGGAATTGGAGAAAGAGCGGGGAATGCGGCGCTAGAAGAAGTCGCGGTTGCTCTCCATATTAGAAAAGATTTCTATGAAGCAGAATCCTCTATGACATTAAAAGAAATTAAAGCGACGAGTACGTTAGTAAGTCGGTTAACGGGTATGGTTGTACCGAAAAATAAGGCGATTGTTGGAGCAAATGCTTTTGCTCACGAATCAGGTATTCATCAAGACGGTGTATTAAAAGAAGTAACGACGTATGAAATTATTGAACCATCACTGATTGGAGAGTCACAAAATCTATTTGTATTAGGAAAGCATTCCGGGCGCCATGCGTTTACTGAAAAAATGAAAGAACTTGGTTATGAGTTTACAAAAGAAGAACGAGATGTGGTGTTTGAAGCATTTAAAAACTTGGCTGACCGTAAAAAAGAAATTACAGAAGAAGATTTACGTGCACTTATGCTTGGTGAAGCAGCATTTGCGGCCCAGCAATATAGCATTACTCAATTGCAAGTACATTTCGTATCAAATAGTACACAGTGTGCAACGGTTGTACTAAAAGATGAGGAAGGAAATATGTACGAAGATGCAGCAACTGGTTCTGGAAGTATTGAAGCGATCTATAATGCAATTCAAAGAATTTTAGGATTAGAATGTGACTTAGCGGATTATCGCATACAATCTATAACGCAAGGTCAAGATGCACTTGCACATGTTCATGTTGAATTAAAAGAAGGAACTCATCAAGTATCAGGTTTTGGTGTTGCGCAAGACGTATTAGAAGCATCGGCGAGAGCGTATGTTCATGCGGCTGGAAAATTAAAATCTTTTATTACTCTTGTGAAGTAACTGTTTGATAAGTGAGGGGATCGTCCCTTACTTATCAAAATATATTTCTGAAAATTCAGATAAAAAGGAGTGTTTTAATTGGAAAAACGTATCGTTTGTTTAGCGGGTGATGGTGTTGGTCCGGAAATTATGGAAAGCGCGAAGGAAGTATTGCATATGGTAGAGAGGCTATATGGACATCACTTTCATTTACAAGATGAGTACTTTGGCGGAGCGGCTATCGATTTAAATGGGCAACCATTACCACAGCGAACACTTGCCGCTTGTTTAGCGAGTGATGCGGTTTTACTTGGAGCGGTTGGTGGACCGCGGTGGGATGATGCGAAAGAAAGGCCAGAGAAAGGATTATTAGCTTTAAGAAAAGGACTTGGTGTATTTGCGAACGTTCGCCCTGTAACAGTAGAAAGCTCAACTGCACATTTATCGCCATTAAAAAACGCAGATGAAATTGATTTCGTTGTCGTTCGTGAACTAACAGGCGGTATTTATTTCTCTTATCCGAAAGAAAGAACGGAAGAATCGGCAACTGATACACTTACGTACCATCGTCATGAAATTGAACGTATCGTGTCGTATGCTTTTCAATTAGCGAGTAAGAGAGAGAAAAAAGTAACCTCTATTGATAAAGCGAATGTTTTAGAATCTAGTAAATTGTGGAGAGCTGTTACGGAAGAAGTAGCTCTTCGTTATCCTAATGTTGAATTAGAGCACATTTTAGTAGATGCAGCTGCTATGGAATTAATTCGAAACCCAAGGAGATTTGACGTTATCGTAACAGAAAATTTATTTGGTGATATTTTGAGCGACGAGGCTTCTGTATTAGCAGGGTCATTAGGAATGCTTCCATCAGCGAGCCATGCGGAAAACGGGCCGTCTTTATATGAGCCTATTCACGGATCAGCGCCAGATATTGCAGGTAAAAATAAAGCGAATCCAATTGCAATGATGCGTTCAGTAGCGATGATGCTTGGGCAATCATTTGGATTAACGAGAGAAGGGTATGCGATTGAAGAGGCAATTTCTGCAGTTCTTCAATCTGGGAAATGTACAGCTGATATTGGGGGGAATGAGACGACAACTTCATTTACGAGGGCAGTTATTCAAGAAATGGAAGAGCAGGCACTAGTAGGGAGAGGAAGATAATGGGGAAAAGGTTACTAGATAAGCTTTGGGAAAGACATGTAGTTGTAACGAATGAAAATGGATTGGATTTATTATATATCGATCTTCATCTCGTTCATGAAGTAACGTCACCGCAAGCCTTTGAAGGCTTGCGACTTGCAAATCGAACTGTTCGGAGACCGGAATTAACGTTTGCAACGATGGATCATAATATTCCAACGAAAGATGTTTGGAATATTACCGATCGCATTGCGAAGCAGCAATTGGATACACTTCGTGACAATTGTAAACAATTTAAGGTGCGATTAGCCGATATTGGTGATGAAGAGCAAGGAATCGTTCACGTTATAGGACCAGAACTTGGGCTCACACAACCGGGGGAAACGATTGTATGCGGTGATAGCCATACAGCAACCCACGGTGCTTTCGGTGCTTTAGCGTTTGGTATTGGTACGAGTGAAGTAGAACATGTATTAGCAACTCAAACGTTGTGGCAACGAAAACCGAAAGCGATGGGGATTGAATTAAAAGGAAAGTTACCGAAAGGCGTTTATGCAAAGGATATTATTTTGCATCTTCTCTCAAAGTACGGTGTAGCGGTTGGAACGGGGCATGTAATGGAATTCTACGGAGAGACGATTCGTGATATGGGTATGGAAGAGAGAATGACACTTTGCAATATGGCAATTGAAGGGGGAGCGAAAGCTGGCATCATTGCACCAGATGAGAAAACATTTTCTTATGTAAAAGGGCGTGAATATGCACCGAAAGACTATGAAACGTTTACGGGAAAATGGTCGGAGCTTTATACAGATTCAGATGCAATTTATGATTTACATATTTCGGTAGATGTTACGGATTTAGCACCGTATGTCACTTGGGGAACAAATCCTAGTATGGGTGTTCCTATTGATGAAAAATTACCAGAGAAGCATAACGAAAATGATGAAAGAGCATTTTCATATATGGGATTGAGCCCTGGGCAAAGTACGTTTGAAATTCCTGTTAAGCATGTCTTCATTGGTTCTTGTACAAATTCACGTTTATCTGACTTAGAAATTGCTGCATCTGTTGTAAAAGGGAAAAAGGTAAAAGAAGGTGTGCGAGCACTCGTTGTACCAGGATCAAAAAGTGTGAGAGAGCGGGCGATGCAAAAAGGCTTACATCGCATATTTGAAGAAGCGGGATTTGAATGGAGAGAGCCTGGATGTTCAATGTGTCTTGGGATGAATCCAGATCAAGTACCTGAAGGAGAACATTGTGCTTCTACTTCAAATCGTAATTTTGAAGGAAGGCAAGGGAAAGGAGCACGAACACATTTAGTAAGTCCAGCTATGGCTGCAGCAGCTGCGTTATATGGTCATTTTGTTGATATTAGAAAGGAGAGTTACGATGGAACCATTTCATATTCATAAAGGTACTGCCGCAGTACTTATGAATGATAACATTGATACAGATCAAATTATTCCGAAGCAATATTTGAAGAGAATTGAAAGGACGGGATTTGGAAAATATTTATTTGATGAGTGGCGTTACGATAATGAGCGCCATGAAAATCCTAATTTCTCCCTTAATGCACAAGAACGAAAAGGAGCAAGTATATTAATTACAGGTGATAATTTTGGATGTGGTTCTTCAAGAGAACATGCTCCGTGGGCGCTTGCTGATTATGGTTTCCGCGTTATTATCGCCGGAGGATTTGCAGATATTTTTTATATGAATTGTATGAAGAATGGTATGTTACCGATTGTAATGGATAAAGAGATGCGTGAACAACTTGCCAAAACGAATGCGAGAGATCAAATGGAAGTTGATTTAGAGAATGAAGTAATTATTACGAATACGCACAGGTTTCATTTTACAATCGAGAAAATGTGGAAAGAAAAATTATTAAATGGTCTAGATGAAATCAGCATTACAATGCAATATGAACAAGAAATTGGAGAGTATGAAAGGAAAGTAGCTTTATATTAAGAGTTAACAGAATTTTTTAAAATGTATTTACATTCAGAATTAAGTGTTATATACTATGTGAAAATCAGAGGAGAAAGGGAGTAAGGATTATGAATATCATGCAATCTATTAAAATGCTTACACAACTACATCATCATACATGAAACCCTTGAACCTAACGTGAAAACGTGTAGGTACAAGGGTTATTCCCGTTGTACCTACACTCTACTAAAGAGCCTTGTAGGTATTTTGTCTACAAGGCTCTTTTTATTTTCGGTTTAGGTGAATGAAATAGGCATACATTAGAAAGGGAAAGGTGTGAGAATTTAGATGACAAAATGGAAACGGGCGAACCCAAATGGAACGAGGGACTATTTATTCGAAGAATGTACGTTAATTGAAGAAGTAGAACAAAAATTAAGGCGTACCTTTTTAGAGAGAGGTTATGAAGAAATAAGGACACCTACAATTGAATTTTATGATGTTTTTGCATTTCAAAACAGGCCGATAGATGAAGAAAAGATGTATAAATTTTTCGATGAAAAAGGACGGATTATCGTTTTACGCCCAGATATGACAATTCCTTTAGCAAGAGTAATTGGAACACAGAGAGGGGATATTCCTCTTAAAGTAACTTATAGCGGGAATGTATTTCGGGCGAATGAGTCCCTTACTGGGAAATATAATGAAATAGTGCAAAGTGGTATTGAAATTATCGGGATTGAAAATGTAAGGGCTGAAATTGAATGTGTGATAAGCGTAATTCAAGCACTTCAAAAATTAAAGGTGCAATCTTTCACAATTGAGATTGGGCAAGTGCAGTTATATAAATGTATCGTAAAAAAGCTCCCCATTAATGATGAAGAAGAGAAGTTACTTAGAACGTATATTGAAAGTAAAAATTATGCCGGACTCTCACACTTTATAGAAGAAAAGAAATTAAATCGGTGTGATGAAACAGTGAGGTTACTTGAGAAACTACCAAGGTTATTAGGGAGTTTAGATGTTGTTGAGGAAGCAGAAAAACTCGCCTCAAGTAATGAAATGAAAATGGCCATTGCGAGAGTGAAAGAAATATATGAAACAATTGAACAGTTAGGGTATGGCTCTTACATATCAATTGATTTAGGTATGGTTCAACATTTGGATTATTATACGGGTGTTATTTTCAAAGGGTATATATATGAAATTGGAGAAGAGATTGTTAGTGGCGGGAGATATGATGAGTTAATTGGAAATTTTGGAGAGATGATGCCAGCGGTTGGGCTCGCGGTGCAAGTAAATCAAATAGTTAAGGCGCTTCAAGAGCAGCAAGAACCATATAAACGAAAGAGAATAGATATTATGATTCATTATGAGTTAAATAGATTAGCAGAAGCGGAAAGGTTACGAAATTTACTTCAAAAGGACGGGAAGAATTCCCAGTTATCTTTATTCTCTAATTTAAATGATACTTTTCAATTTGCAAACAAGAATAAAATAATGACAGTCGTTGAGGCGAAGAGTGAGTCACTAGTGGAATATGTATGGAGAGAGAAATGGATCATCCAGAAAGAAGGGGAGGCTTCATGCGTAACATTCAAATTGCGTTAACGAAAGGAAGATTAGAAAAGCATGTTATTCCACTGTTTGAAAAAATTGGAATTGATTGTTCGGAGCTCAAAGATAAAGGAAGAAAACTTGTGTTTAAAAGTAAAAACACAAACATTTCATTTATTTTAGTGAAAGCGGTAGATGTTGCTACTTATGTAGAACATGGCGTAGCTGATATTGGAGTCGTTGGAAAAGATATATTAATGGAATTTGAGAAAGATATATATGAGATGGTCGATTTAGGAGTGGGCGTGTGTAAATTTTGTGTCGCTTCTATTCCTACGTATAATCCGAAGAGTTATCGAAAAAAACGAATTGCTACGAAATATCCGCACATTACTTCTACATATTTTCATGATAAAGGGGAGGATGTAGAAATTATTAAAATAGAAGGATCTGTAGAGATTGCTCCACTTCTAGGTTTGGCAGATGCAATTGTTGATATTGTTGAAACAGGAAAAACATTACAAGAAAACGGGTTAATTGTATTTGAGGAAATGTGCTCTATATCAGCTCGAATGATTGTGAATAAGGCTGCATTGAAAACTAAAAAAGACGAAATATTCTGTATTATAAATATGATGGAACAAGAAATTTTGTCAGGAAAATAGGGGGACTTTAAATGGAGATAGTTTTTGAAGATTTCCAAGAGGCTTTATCGAAAATAAAATCGCTACGAGAAAGCGCTAATATAATAGAAGAAACTGTTCAAAGAAGTGTAAGTGAAATTGTTCAAAACGTAAGGGAGAGTAAAGATGAGGCTTTATCGTTCTATACAAAAAAGTTTGATGGTGTAGAGACAAAAGATTTTCGTGTAAGTGAGGAAGAAATAAAACAAGCAAGTAAGTTTGTAGAGCAAGCTTTTTTAGAAGCGTTAAAAGAGGCGAAAAAAAATATTATCTCGTATCACGAAAAGCAAAAAAGACAATCTATGTTTGATTGCATGAGTGAAGGGGTAATTAGAGGGCAGCTTATTCGTCCGTTAGAAAATGTAGGTGTATATGTGCCGGGCGGGACTGCTTCGTATCCTTCATCAGTATTAATGAATGTATTGCCAGCAAAACTCGCAGGAGTGAAAAAAATTGTAATGGTAACACCGCCGAAGCAAGGAGGAATTGATCCGCATATTTTAGCTGCTGCAAGTCTTGCAGGTGTAGATGAAATATATATGGCCGGTGGTGCTCAAGTAATTGCTGCTCTAGCATATGGAACGGAATCGATTCCTAAAGTAGATAAAATAGTTGGACCAGGGAATTTATATGTCGCGCTAGCGAAGCGAGAAGTATATGGGATAGTCAATATCGATATGATTGCTGGACCATCAGAAATTGTAGTTATCGCAGATGAAACAGGAAATGCCGAATATATTGCTGCTGATTTATTATCACAGGCAGAACATGACGAGAGGGCAACAGCTATTTGTATTACAACAAATATAAAGCTTGCTAAAGAAGTAGAAAGAGAAATAGAAAGGCAGCTAGAGACGTTGCCTAGAAGTGAAATCGCTCGTGAATCCATAAAAAGAAATGGAGCAATTTTTATTGTCCCTTCTTTAGAAGAGGCGTTTCATTTATCGAATGAAATCGCTCCAGAACATTTAGAGTTACACATAAAAGAGCCAATGAATGCTCTAGCTTATGTAAAGCATGCTGGATCAATTTTTCTTGGTCCATATGCACCTGAACCGCTTGGAGATTATTTGGCGGGGCCGAATCACGTATTACCGACAAGTGGAACGGCAAGGTTTTTCTCTCCGTTATCCGTCGATGATTTCGTAAAAAAATCAAGCTTCGTTTCGTATACGGAAGAAGCGTTAAGAAGTGTACAGCATCATATTGTAGAACTTGCAAATAAAGAAGGTTTACATGCACACGCAAGAGCAATCCAAATTAGGTTTAAGGAGGAAGAATAATGCGCGAGTCTAGTCAAGTACGTGAGACGACGGAAACAAAAATTAAATTAAGTTTGCAACTTGATGAAAGTACGAATGTTTCTGTGCAAACAGGAGTTGGATTTTTTGATCATATGCTAACTTTATTTGCTAGACACGGAAGATTTGGTTTGCAAGTTGAAGCTGAAGGTGATGTATTCGTCGATGCGCATCATACGGTTGAAGATGTTGGCATTGTACTCGGAACTTGCTTGAAAGAAGCATTGCAAAATAAAGAGGGGATTAACCGTTACGGCTCAGCGTATGTACCGATGGATGAATCTTTAGGATTTGTCGCGATTGATATAAGCGGGCGCTCATATATTGTATTTCAAGGTGAATTAACAAATCCGAAGCTAGGGGATTTTGACACAGAATTAACGGAAGAATTTTTTAGAGCAGTTGCTCATGCTGCAACTATCACGTTACATGCTCGCATTTTATACGGAAGCAATACACATCACAAAATTGAAGCTTTATTTAAAGCGTTCGGTCGAGCGCTTAGAGAGGCAGTCGATAAAAATGCCAATATTAATGGTGTAAATTCAACGAAAGGGATGTTGTAATTGATTGCAATTATAGATTATGGAATGGGAAATATTCGTAGTGTGGAACAAGCATTAAAATATATTGGAACAGAGTACATCATAACGGATGATAAAAAAGAAATATTGAGAAGTGATGGAGTTATTTTACCAGGAGTAGGCACATTTCCGAAAGCGATGGGCGTTTTAGAAGAAAAAGATTTAGTATGTGTGCTAAAAGAAGTTGGGAGCTTAGGAAAACCGCTTCTGGGTATTTGCTTAGGAATGCAGCTTTTATTTGAGAAAAGTGAGGAACTACAAAATTGTAACGGATTAAATTTATTGCCAGGTGTTATTCGAAAGTTAAAAGTTCCTTATAAAATTCCACATATGGGGTGGAATGAATTAAAAAAAGAAGGAGAAATATCGCTTTGGAATGGAGTAGAGGACGGTTCTTTCGTATATTATGTCCACTCTTATTATGCAGATTGTCCGAATGAAATTGTGTATGGGGCAAGTGAATATGGAGTGAAAGTACCTGGTTTTGTAGCAAAAGGAAATATATTTGGCGCACAGTTTCATCCTGAAAAAAGTGGGGAAATTGGGATGCGAATGTTAAAAAATTTCAAAGGGGTGGTAGAAGCATGGAAATCTTCCCAGCTATCGATTTAAAAGAAGGACGATGCGTCAGGCTTTATCAAGGAGAGTTTAGTAAAGAAACGGTGATGAATGAAGATCCAGTCACACAAGCAATCATATTTGAAAAACTGGGAGCGAAAATACTACACGTTGTTGATTTAGATGGAGCAATTGTCGGGGAGTCAGTAAATTTACCTGTCATTGAAAAAATATGCAAGGCGGTACGTATTCCGGTGCAAATTGGAGGAGGAGTTCGGTCACTCGCGGCAGTGGAGAAGTTGTTGTCAGTAGGTGTAGAAAAAGTGATATTAGGAACGGCTGCCCTTTACGATAAATCATTTTTAGAAGAAGCGGTTTGTCTATATAAGGAGCAAATCATAGTTGGAATTGATGCGAAAAATGGTTTCGTAGCAACGAGGGGCTGGTTAGATGTGTCTGAAATTTCGTACATCGATTTAGCGAAGCAAATGGAAAGTGTAGGTGTTCAAACGATTGTGTTTACGGACATTTCAAAAGATGGGACACTTGCAGGACCAAATTTTGAGCAATTAGAGTTACTGCAAAAAAGCGTGGGTATTCGTGTGATTGCATCTGGAGGTGTCGCATCTATTCAACATGTGAAAAGATTAAATGATATGAACATATATGGCGTCATTATTGGGAAGGCACTTTACGAGAAAACGATTGATTTAGAAAAAGTGTTACAGGTAACAAAACTATGTTAGCAAAACGAATTATTCCATGTCTAGATGTGAAAGAAGGGCGGGTAGTAAAGGGTGTGAATTTTATAGGGTTACAAGACGTCGGTAATCCTGTTGAAATAGCCGCATTATATAATGATGCGGGAGCAGATGAAATCGTATTTTTAGACATTACTGCGACGCATGAAGGGCGAAAAACGATTATAGATGTTGTAGAACAAACAGCCTCAAAGGTGTTTATTCCTCTTACAGTTGGCGGGGGGATTTCAAGTGTTAAAGATATGTACAATTTACTAAGAGCTGGAGCAGATAAAGTTTCAATAAACTCAGCGGCAGTGAGAAATCCGAAGTTAATCCAGGAAGGTGCGGAACATTTTGGCTCACAATGTATTGTCGCAGCAATTGATGCTAGAAAAGTAGCAGAAGATAAATGGAATGTATACGTAAATGGCGGAAGACTTAATACGGGAATGGATGCAATCGAATGGGCGAAGCGCGTTGTTGAGCTCGGGGCAGGAGAAATTTTGTTGACGAGTATGGATGCAGATGGAACGAAAAACGGATATGATCTTCGTTTAACAGGAGCAATTTCAAACAGCGTTTCTGTTCCAGTAATCGCATCAGGTGGATGTGGTCATGTGGATCACATTATAGAAGTATTTCAAAAGACAACAGTTGATGCAGCATTAGCGGCATCAATCTTTCATTATGGTGAAGCGACTGTACAAGATGTAAAGAGAAAATTAAGAGAAGCAAACGTTGAGGTGCGGTTATGAAACCTAATTTTGCAAAAGGATTGATACCAGCTGTTGTTATCGAGGAAGATACGAAAGAAGTTTTAATGTTAGCTTATATGAATGAAGAAGCGTATGACAAGACGCTGGAAACGAAAAGAACATGGTTTTATTCCCGTTCGAGACAATCGTTATGGAATAAAGGAGGTACATCGGGAAATGTCCAATATGTGCAATCACTTTATTTAGACTGTGATCAAGATGCAATCGTTGTTGTCGTAAAGCAAGTAGGGCCTGCTTGCCATACGGGAGAAAAAACGTGTTTTCACTACAAAATTATATAGGGGGATACATATGGAAGATATCCTTAAGTTATTATTTGAAACAATTGAAGAACGAAAGAAAAATCCACTCTCTGAATCATATACGAATTATTTATTTTCAAAAGGTGAAGATAAAATTTTAAAGAAAATTGGTGAGGAGTGCACCGAAGTAATTATTGCGTCTAAAAATAATGATAAAGAAGAAATAGTAAAAGAAATGGTTGATGTGTTCTATCACTGTTTTGTTCTATTAGCCGAAAAAAATATTCCATTGGAAGATGTCATGCAAGAAGTGAAAGAAAGAAATGGAAAGCTTTCGCGAGTAGGGGACAGAAGAGAAATAGATACATTATAAGGGGGAATATGGATGAAAGTGGACTATCACATTCATTTAGAAGAAGGGCCATATTCAATAGGGTGGCTAGCTAAAATAAATGATGCGCTACAATATTTTGAACCGCTTAAAGAAGAAAAACATTCTATGGAATGGCTTATGAAAACACAAGAACGCCTGCAAAGACGTGTGAAGGAAGGTCCATTTACAGCGAAATGGATTGATTTATATTTAGAAGAAGCTGTGCGAAAAGGTATAAAAGAAGTTGGTATTGTCGATCATTTATATCGTTTTCATGAAGCGAAAGGATATTATGAAAAGTATGTAGATATTAGTGATTCTAAGCTTGGTCGCCTGCAAAAAGAATGGTTAGATCAAGTAAGAGTAACGTCTATTTATGATTTTACAAAGGCGATTGAAGAGGCAAAAGAGCGATGGAGTAAACGAGGGATAACGCTCAAACTTGGAATTGAAGCGGATTATTTTATCGGGGGTGAACAAGAGTTAAAAGGTTTACTAGCATTAGGAGACTTTGATTATGTAATCGGTTCGGTCCATTTTATAGATGGATGGGGATTTGATAATCCAGATACGAAAGAGTATTTTGGTACGCATGAGTTACATACTTTATATCACACGTTTTTCGCTACAGTTGAAAGTGCTGTTCGTTCCGAGCTTTTTGATATTATAGCTCACCTCGATAACATAAAAGTATTTAATTATCGATTGGATGAGAATGAACAGCTTTCTTATTATAAGGAAATTGCTCGTGCGTTAGTGGAAACAAATACAGCAACAGAAATAAATGCGGGATTGTACTATCGATATCCTGTGCGCGAAATGTGCCCAAGTCCGCTTTATTTACAAGTATTAGCTAAGCATGGAGTTCCGATTACTCTATCCTCAGATGCCCATTATCCGAATGATTTAGGAAAGTATGTGGAAGAGAATATAAAGACATTACGCAATCATGATATTTCTCACATAGCTACATTTACGAAACGAGTAAGAACGATGAGATTGCTTGAAGAAGAAGGAATAATTTCAAAATGAAACACGATTTTTTGATGAAAATCACCCTTTTTGTTCAAAATAAGAAAGAATGAAAAGGAGGATAAAAAATGGCGAAACAACAAAATAAACAAAACGTACAAGCGGCAGATCAAGCCTATACTTCTGAAACAAATAATACTGCTAACTCAGTTATTGAGGAACAAATTAGCGATACAGTTGCAGAAGGAACAATCGATGCGAAGCTTGGGAAAGAATCGCAAGAAAAAGCGTAAAAAGAGGGGAGAGTTGCATCTCCTCTTTTTTTATGGAAAAGTGTCGATTTTCAAAACTATAATCAAATTCCTTGGTTTTTATATGTAGATTTCTTACAATGAAATATAAGAGATATCATATTTTGTATAGAAGAGGTGTTAGTAGTGGCGAAAATATTAGTAGCAGGGAAAATTCCAGAAATCGGATTAGAATTATTGAAAAATCATGATGTAGAAATGTACAATAAAGAAGAATTAATTAGTGTAGAAGAGTTAGCAGAACGTGTAAAAGATAAAGATGCACTTTTAAGCTTACTTTCTACGAAGGTATCGAAAGAGGTTATTGACGCAGCACCAAACTTGAAAATTATCGCAAATTATGGTGCTGGTTACGATAATATTGATTACACATATACAGGAGAAAAAGGAATTGCGGTAACGAATACACCGAAAGTATCAACTGAAGCGACAGCAGAATTAACATTTGCACTTCTTTTAGCAGCTGCACGTAGAATTCCTGAAGGTGATACGTTATGTCGTACAACTGGATTTAACGGATGGGCACCGTTATTCTTCTTGGGCCGCGAAGTACACGGTAAGACAATCGGAATTATTGGCCTTGGAGAAATCGGGAAGGCAGTTGCAAAGCGTGCGAGAGCATTTGGAATGAATGTTTTATATACAGGACCAAATCGAAAGCCTGAAGCTGAAAGTGAACTGGAAGCGACATACGTAACGTTGGAAGAATTATTACAAACAGCGGACTTTATTACAATTAACTGTGCTTATAATCCGAAATTACATCATATGATTGATGAAGAACAGTTTAAAATGATGAAGAAAACAGCATGTATTATAAATGCTTCACGTGGACCAATTATGAATGAATCAGCACTTGCTCATGCACTAAAAACGAATGAAATTGAAGGTGCAGCTCTTGATGTATTTGAATTTGAACCGAAAATTACAGAAGAGCTAAAAGGATTAAAGAATGTAGTACTTGCTCCTCACGTAGGAAATGCAACATTCGAAACACGTGATGCAATGGCTGAACTGGCAGTAAGAAATATTTTAGCTGTATTAAATGGTGAAGAACCTGTAACACCTGTAAATCAAAAAGTATTAGTTACAAAATAAAAAAGAAACCTTCCGAAATACGGAAGGTTTTTTTATTTTTCTTTATTCGCTTTTTTAGAAGGTCTTTGTCTAATAAATTGAGATAACATATACAAAATGTATAGTGGAATGGCAATGAATAAGAAAACAGAAATGTTGCCAAAACTTGTTTGGTACATTGTGATAATAATTCCAACTAAAAATAGTGTAATAATTATGCTATATCGTGGAATTGGTACATCTTTTAAACTTGGGATACGAACACGGCTCACCATTAAAAATGCGAACGTTACAAATACGGTAATGAGAACGATTTTTGGAATAGTATGTGAAAATAATGTTAAGAAAGCAACAAGCCCTCCTGCTGCAGTAATCGGAACTCCAGTGAAATATTTCATAGAAGTAGAAGATGGTGTTACATTAAATCGTGCTAAGCGATATGCTCCGAACAGAGGGAATAATCCCGCTATGTATAGTCCAATGATTCCGTAGTTGGAAAAAGATGTGTAATACATTAAAACAGCAGGTGCTGCGCCAAATGTTACAACATCCGCGAGTGAATCAAGCTCTTTTCCCATTTGTGAATCAACGCGTAATAAACGAGCGACACGACCATCAAGACTATCTAACATCATCCCGATCAGTACTAAAATAGCAGCTGATTTATAATATCCTAAAGATGCATAGCCGATTGACAAAAATCCGCTATATAAATTCCCGAGCGTAAATAAGTTTGGAATAGCTGCTCTATACAAAATCTGATCCCTTGCTTTCTGTTATAAATTCTTAATTAGTGTATGAAAGTTTACTTATTTTATCATACCATAAATTTCTTTCTCATACGAAAAAAATTCCCAATTTGTGAAAGATTGTATAGAAGAGAAATTTGAAAAATAAGTAAAAAAAGGAAGCAACTTTTGTAAAGTTGCTTCCTACACTATTCAAATTTCGTTGTCATCGTTCCGGTTTTATATCGATTGTTAGGATCAAATCGTAATAAATCTCCATAAATGAGTTTGTCGGATAATTTTAATTCTGTTTTTGCTTTTTCAATATAAGGCTGACATAGTGTTAAATCAGCTTCTTCACCTGTGCTTCTTTTATAGCACATATTTTTTGTATAAACATAATCTTCCGAAACAAAACTGCCGTCTCGCATTACCATAAGAGGGTCTTTTTCTTTCGTAAATAAGTCTGTTCCAAATTCTACGGATTGATTTGTTTTAATACCAAGTAAATGAAGTAACGTTGGTTTAATATCAATTTGACCAGATACTTTAGAGATGACTTTTCCTTCTTGGCCAGGCACATGAATAATGAGAGGGACGCGTTGTAATTGCATAGAATCAAACGGTGTAATAGCGTCTTTCCCAAGGAACTGAGCCATAGCTGCATTATGGTTTTCAGAAATGCCGTAATGATCACCATAAATGACAATAACGGAATTATCATATAGTCCTTCGTCTTTCAATTGTTTAATAAATAATTTAAGAGCTTCATCCGTGTAACGAACGGTTGGGAAGTAGCGATTTAAAACACCACTTTCGGAATTAAATTCATCAACATATTGATCTTCTGGATTTAGAAGAAATGGAAAATGGTTTGTTAACGTAATAAATTTTGTATAGAACGGTTGTGGTAAAGATTTTAACTTTGGAATAGATTGCTCAAAGAACTCTTTATCTTTTAATCCCCAACCGACAGACATTTGTTCCGTTCCTACGTAATCATTTAAATTAAAGTAACGATCATATCCAAGCGCAGGATACATTACGTCACGATTCCAAAACGTTTTATCGTTTGAATGGAAGACAGCAGAAGAATATCCGTATTTCTTTAATTGTTCTGGTGTGGCAGTGTATTCATTTGTTGCATGAGTAAAGAATACAGAACCACGGTCTAACGGATAAAGGGAATTTTCAACGATAAATTCAGCATCAGAAGTTTTACCTTGTCCCGTTTGATGATAGAAGTTATCGAAATAAAAACTATCTTTAATAAACTCATTTAAAAATGGAGTAATCTCTTTTCCATTTATTTTTTTATTAATAACAAAACTTTGTGTAGATTCCATTGAAATTAAAATTACATTTTTACCCTTTGCAGCTCCAAATAAGTTTTTATCAACTTGTTTATCTTTTGAGTCTGTATAGTTTTTAATTTCAGAGAACCCGTCTCCACTTGCAAATACACGCTCAGCTGAAGACTTAGATTGAAGTGTAATATCAAATAGATGATATGTGTATAACCCTAAATTTTTCACGACAGTTTGACGATCAAATGAGCGTGAGAACATTTGTGGTTTATATATAACTGAAACAACAATTTGTAGTGCTAATAATACTGTTACACCGCTAAAGAAAGTTCGCTTCTCAGAGCGAGAAAGGGGTGTTTTATCACCAAATGATGGGAATTTACGCGAAATAAACATTAAAATAATTGCGTCTGCAAATAAAAGTAATGTTTTATACGTAAAGAGTTCTTTTATACTCGTCCCTAAGTCAGCCATATTATTTGTTTGGAATAAAACAGGGAAAGTAACAAAATCGTTATAGAACCCGTAAAACATTGCATTTCCAAATAAAATAAATGACAGTATAAAACTAATTACAATAATAATTCGGTTTCGGTACTTAGATGCAAGTAAAGCGAAACCAAAAAATAAAAGTAACGAAGCTAGTGGGTTAATAAAAAGCATAAACTCTTCAAAGAAGTTATCAATTCTAATATCAAATGCTAGCTTGTACACAATATATGTTTTTATCCATAATAAAACGACTGCAACTAGTGCAAATCGCAGTTTTGGAAACAGATTTTGTAGCATAATATACTCCTCTCCTAAAAGCATGACGGTTCTTGTGAGCCGGTTTGATTAGCGCCTCATTTTATATATACGAACAGTCCTTTGTTATTATGTTTATTATACTATGAGTATCATTATACGAAAATAAAAGAGAGTTGTGGGCTTTTTTATAATAATTGAGTAGAAAAAGGGCAGTGGGAGACAATAAAACGGAGTTTCTATGTATGATAATTATCGTGCGTAAAAAGAATCGAGTAATAAAACGGAGGTTATAATGCGAAAATTATTATATTTTATAGTATGCAGTAGTGTTATACTTTTTGCTTCACCGAGTGTGTCGGTAGCACAATATGATGCACCCCTTATGGAAGATGCCCTTTATTCTGTTTTATTTCCAAAAATAAATAAGGCAATTGAAAAACAATATGGGAGCTTGAAGCCTTATCAATGTCCTAAAATTATTAGTTTAAAAAAAGTGTATAGTGGTACATATTTATTTCAAGCGAGTATTGAAGTAACGAAGTATGAACAGGTTGGTGGGAAAATTGTTCCACCATTTGAGAAGGTAACGATTACATTTAATAACGAAGAGGGCGAATGGGAAGTGACAAAGGTTTCAGTAAAGCGCTTACCAAATGATACAAAATTAAACTGTAAAAAAACAATATAAAAAATTGTTTGACAAATAAAATGGTCCTTTGGTATTGTTAATAGCAACAATTAGATGTTTGAAAATTAAATAGACTTACCTCATCTACTCTCAAAGGTAGAGGCCGCGATAGGAAAGAGTAAGCTATGGGAGATTTAATGGAATCTGTGATCATAGGTTGAAAGGGACTATTGCCGAAATATAAGAATAACCATCTTATTCATATATTGGGACTGCATTGAATAAATGTAGTACTGTCATAAGATTTATTTTATGAAGAGCTATTTGGAGATGTTGATGCGGTTTCTTATTTTGAGGAGATAACAACTCGTTTATTTTTTCAATATATATTTTTCCTAATAAGAAACGCGTGTGAACATTGTTCCGCGCGTTTTTTGTCTATCTAAAAGCGTGCTGCAATGAATAGAAGATTGGGGTTATGAGTTTTAGAGGAAATAAGGGAGGAATTTAAATGTATTTACACGGCACAAGCCGAATCAATGGGCAAGGACACTTAGAAATTGGTGGGTGCGATACGACGCATCTAGCAAAACAATACGGAACACCACTTTATGTATACGATGAAGAGTCTATTCTAGGAAAGTGCCGCGCGTTTCATCGTGCTTTTAAAGAAAGTGGTTTCTCTTATCAAGTAGCATATGCAAGCAAGGCGTTCTTGTGCATGGAGATGTGCCGAGTAGCTCGTGAAGAGAATATGTCTTTAGATGTTGTTTCTGGAGGAGAATTATATACTGCGCTCCAAGCTGGTTTTCCGGCATCGCGTATTCATTTTCACGGAAATAATAAAACAGAAGAAGAAATGATTATGGCTCTTCAGGCGAATATCGGTTGTTTTGTAGTAGATAATTTCTTAGAATTAGAAATCTTACATGATTTAGCAATGCAACATGGGGAATTTGTGAACATATTAATCCGTGTAACGCCTGGAGTAGAGGCACATACACACGAATATATAACAACAGGTCAAGAGGATTCGAAATTTGGATTTGGTGTTTCAAATGGTCAAGCGATGCAAGCAATTGAGCTTGCCTTGCAAAAATCAAATTATAATGTGCTAGGAATTCACTCGCACATCGGATCACAAATATTTGAAACGGCTGGATTTGTTCGAGCAATTGAAGTACTCCGCCAATTTTTAGAAGAAGTGAGAGAGCGAACACATTATGTGATGAAAGTATTAAATGTGGGCGGAGGTTTCGGTATACGTTATACGGATTCAGATACACCGTTAACACTTGAAACGTATGTGCACGCTGTAACAAGTACGATAAGAGAACAATTTACATTATGTGAATATCCGCTTCCAGAAGTATGGATTGAACCAGGTCGTAGTATCGTAGGTGATGCGGGAACAACACTTTATACAGTCGGAGCGGTGAAAGAGATTCCTGGCATTCGGAAATATGTTTCAGTCGATGGTGGAATGACAGATAATTTAAGACCAGCTCTATACGGAGCCCGTTATGAGGCGATGTTGGCGAATCGAGGGAATGATGAGAATGAGGAACTCGTTTCGATTGCTGGGAAATGCTGTGAAAGTGGAGATATGCTGATTTGGGATATTAACTTACCGCAAGTTGCTTCTTCTGATTTACTAGCAATTTCTTGTACGGGGGCATATGGGTACTCGATGGCGAATAATTATAATCGTATTCGTAGACCAGCTGTCGTCTTTGCAAAAGGCGGGACGTCACAAATTGTCGTAGAACGTGAAACATATGAAAATATCATTGGGAACGATCGCATACGTATTAAAGAGCTGGTGTGAATGAGAAAGAAGGAGTTGTCTAGTAAAGGCAACTCCTTTTAAAAAAAGAAAAATAATTAAATATATCGGAAAACTAGGATTGAAAAAAATCAGAATTGTGATAAAATACAAATACAAAGCTTATCAAGAGAAGCTGAGGGAACTGGCCCTACGAAGCTCGGCAACCTGCTTATAGAAAGCAAGGTGCTAAATCCAGCAAAATGGAATCCATTTTGAAAGATAAGGTAAAATATATTACCGAACAGTCTTTTCGAAATGGGAAAGATTTTTTTTATGAATAAAAAGGGGGGCTGTTTGCGTGAGCGTACGGGAGCATTTTGATGAAGTATCTGAGAAAATTCAAGCGATGCTTGCTGATATGAAATATGGTTCCATTACAATTGTTGTGCAAGATGGAAAAGTGATTCAATTAGAAAAAAGTGAAAAGGTTCGTTTAAAGTAAAAAGCGCTGACTAGAAAAACTAGAGGCGGTTTTAATCTATTTTTAATAGGTTAAAGCCGCCTTTTTGCTTTTACAGGGGGAAAAAACATGTTGACGTACGAAACGTGGAAAGAAAATAGTGTTTCATTTTCTGAAGAAGATGAAACGAAAGGCGCGCTATCAGTATTAAGTTGGGCTTATAACGAATATAAAGATGAAATTGTATATGCATGTAGCTTTGGGGTGGAGGGAATGGTTTTATTGCATCTTATAAACCAAGTAAATCCATCTGCTAAAGTTGTATTTTTGGATACAAATGTTCATTTTCAAGAAACGTACGAATTAATTAAGAAGGTACGCGAGAGATTTCCTTCATTAAATATTATAGAAAAACAGCCAGAACTTACACTCGATGAACAAGCGAAGCTTCATGGAGAGAAGTTATGGGAAAGTAATCCGAATCTTTGCTGTAGTATTAGAAAAATTTTACCGTTAGAAAAATCATTAGCAGCGGAAAAAGCGTGGATATCAGGCTTAAGAAGGGAACAATCAGAAACGCGTAAGCATACACAGTTTATAAATCAAGATCGTCGTTTTCAATCTATTAAAGTTTGTCCGCTCATTCATTGGACTTGGAAAGAAGTTTGGCGATATGTATATAAACATAGTTTGCCGTATAACCCATTGCATGATGTTGGCTATCCGAGTATTGGGTGTGAGAAATGTACATTACCTGTAGGTGATGGTGACAACTCAAGAGATGGAAGATGGGCTGGGAAAATGAAGACGGAATGTGGCCTTCACTTTCAATGAGATAGATTTTGAAATAAAGCTAAGAAGGGATATAAGAAGATGAGTACAACAAATGAATTAGTAAACCGCATTGATGAAACATATGAAATATCGAACATTGTAAAGGAAATCGAGATAGACAAAATTGCACTTAGTGATTTAGAACTTTTGGCGACAGGAGGATATAGCCCTCTTACAGGATTTTTAGGGAAGAGAGATTATGATTCAGTAGTAGAAACGCTTCGTTTAGCAAATGGTAGCGTATGGAGTATACCGATTACACTACCGGTAACAGAAGAAGTAGCCGAGAAACTGCAGGCTGGAGAGGAAGTAAAACTTGTCAACGCCGGAAATGTATATGGTGTTATTCAAATAGAAGATATTTTTGTACCAGATAAAGAAAAAGAAGCGTTACTTGTATATAAAACGACGGATGAAGCACATTCAGGGGTGAAAAAATTATATGAACGACCAAACGTTTACATTGGAGGAGCTATTATTCTTACAAAACGCTTTGGAAATAATCCGTTTCCTTCTTATCATTTAGATCCAATTGAAACGAGAGAAGAATTTAAAAAACGCGGTTGGAAAACAGTAGTTGGATTTCAAACGAGAAACCCAGTACATCGTGCCCATGAGTATATTCAAAAATCTGCCCTTGAAATTGTAGATGGTCTCTTTTTAAATCCGCTCGTTGGGGAAACGAAGTCAGATGATATTCCTGCTGATGTAAGGATGGAAAGCTATGAAGTATTACTTCAAAACTATTATCCGAAAGATCGTGTCTTTTTAGGTGTATTTCCTGCAGCAATGCGTTACGCAGGACCAAGGGAAGCGATATTTCATGCACTAGTAAGAAAGAACTTTGGTTGTACCCACTTTATTGTAGGGCGTGATCATGCTGGGGTAGGGGACTATTACGGAACATATGAAGCGCAGGAAATCTTTACGAATTTTACAGTAGAAGAGTTAGGGATTACGCCGTTATTTTTTGAACATAGTTTTTACTGCACGAAATGTGAAGCAATGGCTTCAACGAAAACATGTCCGCATGGAAAAGAAGACCGTGTCATCTTATCGGGTACGAAAGTACGAGAAATGTTAAGGAATGGTGAGATTCCGCCAAGTACATTTAGTCGTAAAGAAGTAGTGGAAGTGCTGATTAAAGGTTTGAAAAAAGAAGTAGTAACAGAATAGGGAGAGAACGAGATGGATACGAATATTACTTGGCATACAGCTTCTATTTCAAAAGATGAGAGAAGAGTGAAGAATGGGCATCATAGTTTTGTAGTTTGGTTTACTGGTTTATCAGCTTCGGGTAAATCTACAGTAGCGAATGCGGTTGCTCGTAAACTATTTGAAAAGAATATCGGAAATTATGTGCTAGATGGGGATAACATTCGGCACGGTTTAAATAAAGATTTAGGTTTTTCTGAAAGTGATCGTATGGAAAATATAAGACGTATTGGCGAAGTGGCGAAGCTATTTGTAGATCAAGGTACTGTTGTCCTTACAGCGTTCATTTCACCATTTCAAGTAGATCGAAAACAAGTTAGGGATTTATTAGCGGCAGATGAGTTTATAGAAGTGTTTGTAAAATGTCCAATTGAAGAGTGTGAAAAACGTGATCCAAAAGGGTTATACAAAAAAGCGAGACAAGGTGATATTAAAGAGTTTACTGGTGTTGATTCACCATATGAGGAACCAAAACAAGCAGAATTAATTGTAGAAACGCACAAGTATTCTATTGAAGAATGTGCAGAACAAATCGTGAAATACTTACAAGAGCGTAGTTTTATATAGGGGGATTAAAAATGACTTATGAAAAAGTATGGGCAAATAATGAAAAATTGAATTCGTCCGAGAAAAAGAAATTAGAAAAAGATGGATTAGAAATCTTTAATGATATTCCGTATTATGCGGAGAATGGATTTGAATCTATTCCGAAAGAAGAGTGGGACTCCTTTAAATGGGCAGGATTGTATTTACAACGTCCGAAAGAAGCAGGATATTTTATGATGCGTGTTAATATTCCTTCTGGGATTATTACAAATGCACAGGCAGAAGCACTTGCTTCTATCGCTGAAGATTATGGGCGTGATGTGTTAGATATTACGACAAGACAGGCGATTCAGTTTCATTGGTTAGAAATTGGGCAAATTCCGGATATTTTTAAAAGATTAGCGAGAGTTGGTTTATCTTCAGCAGGGGCATGTGGTGATATTACGCGTAATATTACAGGTAATCCACTTGCTGGAATTGATGCGAATGAACTATTTGATACAACATCGATTGTTAAAGAAATATACGATTACTTCCAACATAATGAAGAGTTTTCTAATCTACCACGTAAATTCAAAATGTCTATTAGTTCTAACATTTATAATTCAGCAAATGCAGAGATTAACTGTGTGGCATTTACACCTGCTACGAAAGAAATAGATGGTGAGAAAAAAGTTGGTTTTCATATAAAAGTAGGCGGAGGCTTATCAGCTCGTCCGTACTTAGCGGAAGAATTAGATGTATTCGTTTTACCAGAAGAAGTGAAGGCAGTGTCGATTGCAATTGCTACTATATTCCGTGATTTTGGATATCGTGAAAAACGCCACTTAGCACGTTTGAAATTTCTTGTCGCTGACTGGGGCGCTGAGAAATTTAAAGAGAAACTAGTAGAATACACAGGCCCATTGCAAAGTAAAGGGGAAAGTGCTCTCAAAGGCTGGAATGCAGGATACTTTTATGGCGTTCAAGATCAAAAACAAGCAGGATTAAAGTATGTCGGCTTTAATGTACCAGTAGGGCGTTTACACGCAGAGGAAATGTTTGAGATTGCAAGAATTGCAAAGAAATATGGAAACGGGCAAATTCGAACTTGTAACTCTCAAAACTTCATTATTCCGAATGTTCCGCCAGAAAATGTTGCAGGATTATTAAGTGAACCGTTGTTTGAAGCAATTTCAGCAAATCCGAAATCGTTTATCGGTCATGCGGTTTCATGTACTGGCATTGAGTATTGCAATCTTGCGTTAGTAGAAACGAAAGAAAGATTACGCAAAATCGCAGAGTACTTAGATACACAAATTGCACTCGATGTTCCAGTTCGAATTCATATGGTAGGATGCCCGAACTCATGTGGTCAACGTCAAATTGCTGATATTGGTTTGCAAGGAATAAAACTAAAAACGAAGGAAAAGGGAATCGTTGAGGCGTTTGAAATATATGTGGGCGGAACACTATTAGACGGAGGAGCATATAACGAAAAGTTAAAAGGGAAAATAGATGGAGAAGATTTGCCGGATGTTCTCGTGTCCTTTTTAAGTTATTTCCAAAAGAATAAATTACTAGCCGAAACGTTTTATGATTTCGTAGGACGTGTTGGAGTGGAAGAATTACAAATTGTACTAAATCGTGTATTAGAAGAAGTAATAGCATCTTAGGAGGGGCAATATGGACTTATATCGATTTGAAGCTGTATTAGTAAATAGTATTGTTCCAATTGTTGTCGTTGCTCAGAGTGAAGAACAGGCATTTAAGCTTGCGGAAATTGAGCTTGAAAAACATTTTTTACCGTTACCAGAAGTGAAAGAGATTTCTTTGTTTGAAAAAAAGAAGATTCGAAAAGGGGCGGCATTTGTTATTCATGAGTAGAGAACATGTAATACGAAATAATAGTAACTTCCATTCGTGATTAAGAGTGGAAGTTTCATTTTATAGTAGAAATGAGGAGAGATTATGGGGAAGGTTTATATCGTCGGGGCGGGTCCTGGTGATCCGGATTTAATTACTGTTAAAGGGTTGAGATGCATCGAGAAGGCTGATGTTATATTGTACGACCGTCTCGTAAATAAAGAATTGCTTTCTCATGCAAAGCCTGAAGCGGATTTAATTTATTGCGGGAAACTCCCAAATTATCACACGATGAAGCAAGAGACAATTAACACATTTCTTATTAAATATGCGAAAAAAGGAAAAGTTGTAACGAGACTTAAGGGCGGAGATCCATTTGTATTTGGAAGAGGTGGAGAAGAAGCTGAAGCGTTAGCGAAGCAAAGTATCCCATTTGAAATTATTCCTGGTATTTCAGCTGGTATAGCTGCTCCTGCTTATGCTGGAATTCCAGTAACGCATCGCGATGCAAGTGCAAGTTTTGCTGTTGTGACAGGGCACCGGAAAGAAGGGGCTAAAGAGGAAGTGAAGTGGGAAAGTTTAGCGAAAGGTGTAGATACATTAGCGGTCTATATGGGGGTTAGTAATTTACCTTACATATGTGAACAACTAATAAAACATGGAAAAGATCAAAGTACACCTGCCGCTATCATTGAGTGGGGAACGACATCTATGCAGCGTACTGTTACAGCGACGTTAGGAACAATTGTAGATGTTGCCAAAAAAGAACGAATTCAAAATCCGAGTATGATTGTTATTGGAGAAGTTGTCCGTTTTAGAGAAAAGATACATTGGTTTGAGAAACAAACGGAAAATGCATATCAAGTAAGCGGAGTATTGTAAAATGAAGGCTGTTATATATATATGTCATGGAAGCCGTTTGAAAGCAGCAAAAGAAGAAGCGGTTGCATTTATTACGTCATGTATGAACCGTGTAGAGGCAAATATTCAAGAAATTTGTTTTTTAGAGCTAGCGAATCCTTCTATTGAAGAAGGATTTCGTACATGTGTGAAGCGTGGTGCTACAGAGATTGTCGCTATTCCTGTGTTTTTATTAGCGGCAGGACATGTAAAGAAAGATATTCCGCTTGAATTACGAAAGTTAAACGAGGAATATCCGGATATCAAAATAGTGTATGGTAATCCATTTGGTGTATCAGAAGTGCTTGTAAAAGCGGTATATAACGGAAGTGGTATTAAAGACTATAAAGAAGAAGTAACACTTTTGCTCGTTGCAAGAGGGAGTAGTGATCCGGAAACTTTACAAGACATAAAGTGGATTTCTTCTTTATTTCAAAAAGAAGAGAACATTAAAGAGGTGGAAGTTTGTTATTTAGCAGCCGCAGAGCCGAAGTTTGATGAGAAGTTGAAAGAAATTGTAGAACAAAAAGAACGGAACATTGTTGTGTTACCTTACTTATTATTTACAGGCTTACTCATGAAACATGTTGAGAAAGAAGTGCGTCAATATGAGTCGGAAGAGATAAAAATAAGTCCCTATTTAGGAAAGAATGTAGCGTTTCGAGAGATGTTAATTCAGAAAACAGAGGAAATATTGAAGGGAGATCAATATGTATCCACTTACAGTGCGAGTTGATAAGAAACGTGTTGTTGTCATTGGTGGAGGGAAAGTAGCGGGGTTTAAAATTATTCCTTTACTAAAACAAGGTGCGGATATTGTTGTAGTAAGTACAGAATTAGATGCAAATTTAGTGAAACTTGTAGAAGACAAGCGAATTCGTTGGTATCAAAGAGAGTATGAGAAAAGTGATATTAAAGATGCTTTTTTAGTAGTTGCAGCGACTAGTGATTCGGTACTAAATGAACAAATTGCTGAAGATGCCGCAGTGAATCAATTGGTAAATGTTATTACGAATCCGGAAAGTGGAAATGTTCATTTTCCGGCGGCAATTCATCGTGGATTGCTTAATGTAGCTGTTTCTACTGGAGGGGTAAGTCCGAAACTTGCAAAAAAAATTCGTGATGATATCGCAAATAAATATGATGAGAAGTATGAATCGTATCTTGATTTTTTATATGAAGTTAGACTAAAAGTGAAAGAATTACAAGTAGAGAAAAGGAAAAAAAATATATTGTTACAAGAAGTATTAAAGTCGATATATGTTCAAAGTGAACAAAAAAGAGAGCTTTTTTTACAAGAATTAGAGAGGGGAATTTATATAGGATAGTGAGTGAATTGTGCTTTACAAATATAAAAATATAATTTATAATCACAAGTAACTTCAAAAGATGAAATCGATGAGCAAGAAGAGTACGTATATTTGATGCGTTCAGAGAGCTGGGGTAAGGTGTGAGCCCGGTACGATAAAATATACAGAATGGGCTTGCGAGAGGTATGCTGAACATTGCAGTAGGCAACCCGGGTTCCGCCGTTAAAAGGATAGGGTATCGGAATTTTCCTGTACCTGAACAAGTGGGATTTATTGATCCAATTGAGGTGGTACCACGGTATTCTATTACATATATCGTCCTCTACATGCATATTTGCGTGTAGGGGACTTTTTTATTTTCTAAAGGAGGTGTGCGAGTATGAAATGAAAGTGTATAATTGATAAAAGTTATAATATTCAGAAAAGGAGAATTTATGATGAAAGAAACACAGCAATGGACGTCGAAAATTGGCTTTGTACTCGCAGCAGCCGGAGCCGCAGTAGGTCTTGGTGCAATATGGAAGTTTCCATATGTTGCAGGTAATGGTGGGGGAGGCGCATTCTTCCTTGTATTCTTACTATTAACTTTATTTATTGGTATGCCTCTTCTTTTAGCTGAATTTGTTATTGGCCGTAGTACTCAAAAAGAGGCCGTTACAGCTTATAAAGTATTAGTACCGAATAGCAAGTTATATCCTTGGATTGGTCGTATGGGGGTTGTTACTTGTTTTAGCGTACTATCTTTTTATAGTGTTGTAGGTGGATGGATTTTACTTTATTTATACTATAGTGTCACAGGTAGTTTCTGGAACGGAGTAGTCGATTATGGACAATTGTTTGCTGAAACAATTTCAAATCCAGTAAGTGCGATTGGGGCGCAATTCATCTTTATGCTTTGTACCATTTTTGTTGTTAGTAAAGGTGTGGAAAAAGGCATAGAAAAAGCAAGTAAGTACATGATGCCGCTATTATTCATTTTATTTATTGCTATCATTATTCGTGCGTTAACACTTGATGGTGCTATGGCTGGGGTAGAGTTCTTCTTAAAACCAGATTTTTCAAAGCTTACAGCAGATACGATTTTATATGCGATGGGGCAATCTTTCTTCTCACTAACGGTAGGTGCCTCGGTAATGGTAACGTATAGTTCGTATTTAAAGAAAGAAGAGCATTTAGCTAAATCAGCAACATCTATTGTAAGTTTAACTGTATTTATTACAGTACTTGCAGGGTTAGCGATTTTCCCAGCGATTTTCGCATTAGGAGTTAAACCGACAGAAGGACCAGGGCTACTGTTTATCGTTCTTCCTGCTGTCTTTGCAAAAATTCCATTTGGACAATTTTTCTTCATTATGTTTTTAGTGTTATTCTTCTTTGCGACTTTAACATCTGCGATTTCAATGCTTGAAATTGTAGTAGCGTCTGTTGCGAAAGATAATGAGAAGAAGCGTCCATCAGCTTCGTTATTAATTGGTATTCTTATTTTTGCAGTTGGAATCCCATCAGCGTTATCGTTTGGAATTATGAGTGATGTGAAAATATTTGGTAAGACATTCTTTGATTTCGTCGATTTTTCGGTAAGTAATGTATTACTGCCACTCGGAGTACTAGCCATTTCGTTATTTGTACCAAATAAGATGAGTAAAGAGCTATTAATGAAAGAATTAGAAGTTACGGAAACGAAAGGGAAAACATTGTTTAATATTTGGTTCTTCTTGCTTCGTTATGTTATTCCGGTAACTGTAATTATCGTATTTTTAAATGCGATAGGTGTATTTAAAATGTTTGCATAATAAAAAGACGGAGATGTGGATTCTCCGTCTTTTTATTATGTTGTAGAAGTATTTAATAAGCGATTATATGCTTTATAAGCTGTGACAACTGCGATAAATGATCCAATTAAAAATAACGCTGAGCCGCCGAATGTAAATAGCCGGCCAATGTATGTTTCTCTAGCTTCTTCTATTTCTTCTTGTAATTGTGTATTCATATTTATCACCCCGCAAAATATAGGCATTTAGTTGTAGTTTATGTAAAACGCCTAAAAAGTGTGAAGTAGTAAAAAAACTCGGTATGCACCGAGTTTTTTATAATCCGATATAAGGAGATGGATCAACTGCGTTTGTCTTACCGACATTCCATTCCCCAAGGTGAAGTTCGAAGTGTAAATGTTGTCCGTATGATTGGCCAGTGTTCCCCATAAATCCAAGTTGAGTGCCTTGTTTTACAGTTTGTCCATTAGATACAGAACGGCTACTCATATGTGCATATACAGTTGTATATGTTTTTCCGTTTATACGGTGAGATAAGTATACAACATTTCCGTAACTAGATGATAATTCTGAACGGATAACGACGCCATCTGCAGCAGCTACGATTGGCACTGTTCCTGAAGCTGCGATATCGATTCCTTTATGGTTATCTAAAGAACGTGTACCAAATCCTGAAGTTTTCGATCCAGCGGCAGGTTTAATAAATCCACCTTTGTTCGTATCTTGCGGTGTTGGTGCGGATTGTGTGCTTTCTTTAGCAGAAGCGGCTACCTGTTTTTTTGCTTCCTCAGCCTTACGTGCCTCTTCAGCTTTACGCGCCTCTTCTGCACGTTTTTCTTCTTCAATTGCTTTTTGAACAGCTTGACGCTGGTTTTCTAAAATGCCTTTTGATTCTTCTAACCCTTCAATCTCTGAATCTACTTTTGCTACTTTCGTATGTAGATCGTTAATAAAAGTTTGTTGCTGTTGTTGGTTACTTTGTAATTCTTGCTGTTTTTGTTCTAATTTTTGCTCAGATGCTTTCAGTTGTTGCTCTTTTTTCTCAACAGCCTCTTTTTCTGTCGTCACAGCATTTTGATCGCTTGTTTGTTTTTTTACAATATCTGTATCGTTATTTAAAATTAAACTTACAGAATACATATTATCAACAAGATCGGCAATATTTGCAGAACTTGTTATTACTTCTGTAATGATGCTCGTACGAGGCTTTTCTTGCATAGATTGTAGTCGTTGTTTAATAACTTCCTGCCGTGTATCTATGTTCGTTTGTAATTGCTCTATATGTTTCTTTTTTTTAGTAATAACTTGCTGTGTGTTGCTAATTTCTTTTTTTGTATCGTTTAATTCAGCTTCGTTTTTATTAATAGAAGTAGTTAATTCGTCGATTTTCTTTTGTAATTCCTGGATTTCTTTTTCTATTTGTTCTTTCTCAGCTGATTTATTTTGTAAGTCATTTTGTTTGCCTTCTAATTCGGATTGAATATTAGATAATTTATTCTCATTCGTTTCAGCGTATACGGGTGAAAGTAACGGGGAAACGAAAATCGTTCCAGCTGCTAAAACACTAAATGCTGCAAATTTCTTTTTCATGGTTGTCTTGCTCCTTTCCCTATGAATGTTATATATCATAAGAAGAAGAGTGTCTATCGTTGTAACCATAATGTAAAGAAAATTTTATAATTTTGCTAAGTTTTGTCGGAATTTAGTATCTTTTCGTAGTGTTTGTCATAAAGTTAAAATTCTTGAATGTATAGAAAAAGATATCAATTTCTATATTTTTTAAAAAAACATGGAAAATGATGGGGTTTTCCGTAATGAAACAGTATTTTAAAAACCTATCAATCACTAGTAAGGAATCGATTTCATGTGAGGTTTTCTGACATGAAGTTTGTTTTTGTCAAGAAAATTATTTGCATTCGTGCAAACTTATTTTGTTGTCAGATTTTAAATTTTGATTTATGATTTTCAACAGGGACAAAATGTAGTGAATTGTCGAATAATATGTAATACTCTTAATTTCAAGTTTTATAGAGATAGAATGAGAGATAGAATGAGAGATAGAGTGACACATCGAAGAGGGGGTTACCACAAGTATGAAAAGAATAGGACTTGCATGGCAAATTTTAATAGGACTTGCGCTTGGTATTGCAGTTGGGGCGATTTTCTTTGGCAATCAGGAAGTGGTGAAGTACTTACAACCAATTGGTGATATTTTCATCCGATTAATTAAGATGATTGTTGTACCGATTGTTGTAGCGAGTATTGTTGTTGGGGTTGCTGGTGTTGGCGATATTAAAAAGTTAGGTCGACTAGGCGGAAAAACAATTATTTACTTTGAAATTATTACAACACTTGCAATTGTTGTTGGTTTATTAATAGCAAACATTTTCCAACCTGGAAAAGGCGTTGATATGGATAAGTTAACAAAAACAGATATTTCTAAATATACACATACGACAGAGCAAGTACAAAGTCATTCGTTCGCGGATACGTTTGTAAATATTGTTCCGACGAACATTATGAAATCATTAGCTGAAGGTGATATGCTTGCTATTATCTTCTTCTCAGTATTATTTGGTTTAGGTGTAGCAGCAGTTGGTGAGCGTGGCAAACCAGTTCTACAATTTTTCCAAGGTGTAGCAGATGCAATGTTTTATGTAACGAACCAAGTTATGAAGTTTGCACCATTTGGTGTATTCGCATTAATTGGTGTTACAGTTTCTACATTCGGATTAGCTTCATTAATTCCATTAGGGAAATTACTCATTGTAGTATATGGGGCAATGATCTTCTTCGTTGTAGTTGTATTAGGACTTACAGCGAAAATCTTTGGAATAAACATTTTCCAATTCTTTAAGATTTTAAAAGACGAGCTGATCTTAGCGTATTCTACAGCAAGTTCAGAAACGGTTTTACCGAAAATTATGGAGAAAATGGAAAAGTTCGGTTGTCCGAAAGCAATTACATCTTTCGTTATTCCAACAGGTTATTCATTTAACTTAGATGGATCAACTTTATATCAAGCAATTGCGGCAATTTTCTTAGCTCAAATGTACGGTATTGAATTATCCATTACACAACAAATTACGTTATTACTTGTATTAATGGTTACATCAAAAGGTATCGCGGGTGTACCGGGCGTATCATTCGTTGTATTATTAGCAACACTTGGTACAGTAGGTATTCCAGCTGAAGGTTTAGCGTTTATTGCAGGTATTGACCGTATTCTTGATATGGCTCGTACAGCAGTTAACGTTGTAGGTAACTCTTTAGCGGCTGTAGTTATGTCTAAGTGGGAAGGTCAATATGACGCTGAAAAAGGACAAGCCTATTTAAAAGAGATATCTGAAAAGGGTCAAGCAGCTTAATTATAATATGAACAAGCTCTCACATAATATGTGGGGGCTTTTCTATATATAGAAGAGGAGCGGACGTAATGAAACGTAAATATGGTGACGGTTCTTCGTGGAAGCGACTAATAGAGAAGGATTATAGGGTTAAGCAAGTAGAGGATGGAATGTTAGGAATACTGGACATAAAAAAAGTGAGAGAACCTAGTCATAAAGAATACAATGGTAAACAGCTTTGCATTGCAGGTGATGGGTATACATGGATGCAATATTTTATAAACGGGAAAAACTTTGCAATTACAGCTATGTTAGACAATCAAAAACAATTAGTACAATATTATATCGACGTGACGAAAGAATATAAAATAGACGAGCGTGGTTTACCTTATTTTGATGATTTATATTTAGATGTAGTATTGTTACCGAACGGTGAGATCTATGTACTGGATGAAGACGAGTTAGAGGATGCCTATAAAATTGGTGATGTTACAAAAGAAGAATATGAGTTAGCATGGAATACAACAAAATGGATTATCGCGACGATAAAAAATAGAAAATTTTACTGGATTTCAATATTGGATAAAGAAATCGAAAAGTTAAAATGATTGGTTTATTCATATTTTTGTATAATTACCAAAAAAATCTATACAAAAAATAATTGACTTTTGCTTTGTAAGCGAGTAAAGTTAGGAAAGAAATTATTATTAAAAAATAAATATGAAACCTTCTTATAAAGAGAGGCGGAGGGACTGGCCCTACGATGCCTCGGCAGCGGACTCGATTTCAGAGTGCTGTGCCAAATCCAGCAAGCATGTGCTTGAAAGATGAGAAGAGTGTTTCTTATAGATGTATAAGACCTCTTCTCATTGGAAGAGGTCTTTTGTTGTTCATTAGAAAAGGTTGAAAACTAGGGAGAGATGATACTTTGAAAGAAACGAGAGGAAATGGTTTAGCGTTATTACCACTTGGAATATTTTTGGCGCTATTTATTGGTTCTGGAATTATTACAGGTGATTTCTATAAATTGCCGATACTTGTAGCAATTTCAATTGCTGTAGGAATTGCTTTAGTGATGAATCGTAAGGAAAGCTTTAATGTGAAAGTAGAACGATTTGCTAAAGGTGCAGGAAACCCTGATATTATGATTATGGTATTAATTTTTGTACTTGCAGGGGCGTTTTCTGAAACAGCAAAAGGAATGGGCGGAGTTGATTCCACTGTTAACTTAGCGTTATCTATTTTACCCCAAGGATTTATCGTTGCTGGAATTTTTGTTATAGGGGCATTAATTTCATTAGCGATGGGAACTTCAATGGGAACAATTGCTGCATTAGCACCGATTGCTGTAGGTATTAGTGGGCAAACAGATATCTCAATTGCACTTACGATGGCTACTGTTGTGGGCGGAGCGATGTTTGGCGATAATTTATCATTTATTTCTGATACGACAATTGCTGCTGTTCGTTCGCAAGGAACAGAAATGAAAGATAAGTTTAAAACGAATTTTTTAATTGTATTGCCAGCTGCAGTTATTACAATTGTAATATTAGTAATGATTACTTTAGGTAATGATACAGAAATTAAAGCTCATACATTTGATTGGGTGAAGATTTTACCATATGCAGGTGTACTTGTTACAGCGCTACTTGGCTGGAATGTACTTATTGTATTAACCGGTGGAACGGTACTATCTGGTGTTATCGGTCTTATAGATGGAAGTTATACGTTAGAGAGTTTCTTTAAAAGTGTAACGACTGGAATGGGCGGTATGATGGAGTTAGTGTTACTTGCCATTTTAATCGGTGGTATGGTTGAACTTATCCAGTATAATGGTGGCATTCAATATTTAATGAATCTTTTAACACGTAATATTCGTTCGGAAAAAGGAGCGGAGTTTGGTATTGCTGGCTTAGTGAGTATGACGAATGTGTGTACAGCAAACAATACAATCTCTATCATTTTTACAGGTCCGCTTGCGAAAAATATTGCGGATCAGTATGAAATTGATCCCCGTAAATCAGCGAGTGTACTGGATCTTTTCTCTTGCTGTGTACAGGGGTTAATCCCATATGGTGCTCAAATGTTAACAGCGGCAGGATTTGCTGCGTTATCTCCGGTCGAATTGTTACCATATGCATTTTATCCAATTTTAGTTGGAGTATGTGGAATCATTTCTATATTAATTGGTTTCCCGAGATTTTCTAAAGTGGCGGAAAAAAAAGAGTATCATAAAACTGCATAACATAAAGAGACATTTATTATTAGCAGTTGAAAACGCTCGGAGAACATTCTCTGAGCGTTTTTTATTATTTATAAATCCTTTTTCAAATAGTAGTGTTTATAATCTCTTCCTACGTTATCGAGGATACCATACTCTTTATAACCATATTTTTTATAGAAATCTAATGCTTGAAAGCTTAAAGTGTCAACTTTTATAAAATCACAATTTCTTTCTAAAGCGATTTTTTCTACTTCTAATAACAGTTTAGTTCCATACCCTAATGCACGTATATCTTCATCGATGATAAAAGAGTGAATCTCTAACCAATTCCAACAGACTTCACCTAATATTCCCCCGCATATTTTACCATTTTCATCTTTAAGAAATAAATGAATCTCTAAGTATCTGTCTCTTAAATCAGATGGAAAGTGCTTTAAATTATATTCATAAAGCTGATTGTTTATATAGTTTTTAGCGGCGGTATTGATTTCTTTCGTAATGTGTAAATGCATGATATATCCCCTTTAATTTAAATGTAGCCTTCTGATTTATTTTAACATAATTTTCTTAATAATATATTTAATGTAATTTAATAAACGTTTGTATGTATTGCTAATTTTTTGGACGCGCAAGTTGAGATTTTCATCCGTTATTGAATAAGAATTTTTCTGTATCTATACGCATCGCATACATGTTCGTTTTGCAAAAGGCTGAATTCAACTCGGTCTTAAGTCTGAGTCGAAAACAGTTCTTAAGCTCGTTATGAAAAAATGAAAAAATAGTTAAGATAAGAGTATCAAATCGAAGGGAGGCAAGCACAAGATGAAACAATTTCTAGCGTTTATCGCAGCCGGTATTTTGGCTTTAATTGCTCTTGGTAGTCTTGCTGGTATTATAGGATTCGCCATTGGAGCAGGAGTTGTGTACTGGAGCTATAAATCATTTGTGCGAGCTAAATCATTCTTTGGAAAGTTAGCTTGGGGTATTGTTGGTTTAATCGGTTTGTCCATTGCACTTTCTCATTCCCCCGCATTAATCGGTATCGCAGCATTAGTAGTTTTATACTACGGATACCGTGAGTGGAAAAAAGGAAAAAATGTAGTTGTTGATTCTGCTCCAGAAAGTGCTAAACCATATAGCAACTTTGAAGATGAGTGGAACAAGTTAATGAAAAACTAATATAAAATAAATCAAATTATAAAGTAGAAGAGAGGAAGATTATAATGAAACAATCTTTATTCGGACGTGTACGCGATGCAATTTCAGCTGATTTTCATAATGTGTTAGATGAGAAAGAAAGAAAAAATCCAATTGCTATGTTAAACCAATATTTACGAGATAGTGAGCGTGAAATAACAAAAATTGAGAAGTTAATTCAGCGTCATAAAACATTAAAATCTAACTTCGCTCGTGAGCTTGAGCAAGCACGTTATTTCGTTAATAAAAGATCAAAGCAAGCTATCATCGCACAAGAAGCAGGCGAATTGCAATTGCATGAACGTGCATTAGAAGAAGTAGCGTATTATGAAGGGCAAGTAACTCGCTTAGAAGAAATGTATGCTGGTGTTGTAGAGCAAATTGATGAGTTAGAGCGTCGTCTTTCAGAAATGAAAAATAAATTAAAAGAAATGAACGCAAAGCGTATGGAATTAATGGCACGTGAAAATATGGCGCATGCAAACCGCCGTATGAATACTGCTATGCATAAAATGGATGAAAATAATCCGTTCTTACGATTCGAAGAAATTGAAGATCACATTCGTGACATAGAGCTTCGTATAAATGAAGAGCATGAGCGTGATACATTTGATATGAAAATTGCAAAACTAGAGAGTGAAATGAAAGAGAAAAATGAAGTATCGTTAACGAAAGAAGTAACAAAATAATTGTAGTATATAATAAAACAGGCTTATGATATAGTGATAGGAGAAAAGGTGTTGGAAAGCAATGCCTTTTCTTCTATGTATATGTGACAAGGAGGGGGGAGCTGAAATGAAGAAGCAATTTTCAAAAACACAATTTATGGGGATGCTCCTCATCATATTTGGATTCGGTCTTTTTCTTGATATGATACTTGGACATTTTGAACCAGGTGGTCTAATATTTGCATTTATTATGATTATGTTTGGAAGACATTATCGAAAGAAGAACCGTTATGTAAGAGGGAATGTATTTTTATTTGTCGGTGGTATTGTCTTCTTATTCTTCTTATTTTCATCAGCGGCATTCGTACTTGTTGTGTTTGCTTGTTTAGCTTTAATTGGTTATCAACTTATTCAACAAGGACATCGGCAAAAAGCAATGAAAGTTGAAATTAAAGAAAAGGGATATATAAATGAAGAAAAACAAATATATCGTACAGAACCGTATATAAAAAATATGTTTGTAGGTAATGTACGAATGATGGATCATATTTATGAAATAGAGGATATTAACGTCCAATATGGTGCTTGTGACGTCGAGATCGATTTAACAACTGCTATGATTCCAGAGGGAGAAACGGTTATTGTGATTCGGGGCGTCATTGGTAATATTCGCTTATATGTACCATATGATATTGAATTGTCTTTAAATCATTCTGTTATTGTTGGGCGAGTGCTCCTGCCAGGACACGAAGAAACTGGATTTAACCGTAATGTTACGTTTAGAACAGAACAGTATAAAGAAGCCCCTCGTCGTATTAAAATTATTTCTTCGCTTGTCGTAGGCGATACGGAAGTGAGGAAAGTATAATGAAAAAACAAAGGAATATTTCGTGGATGTATATTCGTTATTCTATGTTGTCCTCTGTGAGTATCGCACTTATTTGTACAATTGTATATGTATGGAAAAGCGAGCAACAAGTTTATGATTTACTCTGGAAAGAATCCATTGCTTCTGTTCCAATTGGCTTGTTTATTATGAGTACGAGTCTTCTTATCGGAGGAATTGTAGGATATGCAATCGGTTATTATATAGAACAGCGTATACAAGGATTAAATACTTTTCTATTTGAAGTAGAGCGAGGGAATTTTCCGAGTGATGTTTCATTTACTGCGGACGATGAATTTCATGAAGTGGAACGAAAAGTAATTGGTCTTGCTCGTCGCTTAGAGGAGCAAGCTGGGCTATTTCAAAAAGTAACGAATGAACGAGCCCATTGGAATGAAGAGATGAGACAAGAAGCGATTTCTCAAGAAAGGCATCGATTAGCGAGAGAGCTGCACGATTCTGTAAGTCAGCAGCTTTTTGCAATGTCGATGATGATGTCAGCCATTAATGAGCAAGCAGCTGAAATTCCAGACACGACGAAAAAACAGTTGCAGCTTGTTGAGAATATGGTTGTAAATGCACAATCAGAAATGAGAGCATTGCTCCTTCATTTACGCCCAGTGCAGTTAGAAGGTAAGAAACTAACAGAGGGTATAGAAGAATTATTAACAGAACTGTCTAGAAAGCAACATATGAAAATTGAATGGTTAATTGAACCGATTCAATTAAAAAAAGGTGTAGAGGATCATTTATTCCGTATTGTACAAGAGGCGCTGTCTAATACTTTACGGCATGCGAAGGCAAAGAAAACCGAAGTACGCCTTCGGAAAATTGATCAATATGCGATTTTGAAAATTATTGATGACGGTGTTGGGTTTAAAGTTGGTGTTAATAAGGCTGGTTCATACGGTTTAAGGTCAATGCAAGAGCGAGTTCATGAAATTGGTGGTACATTAAAAGTTCTTAGTTTTCCGAATAAAGGTACGCAAATAGAAGTGAAAGTACCTATTATGATTGAGAGAGGGGGAGAATCATGATAAAAGTATTACTAGTTGATGATCATGAAATGGTTCGAATGGGTGTATCAGCATATTTATCAACGCAGCCAGATATTGAAGTAGTTGGAGAAGCTGAAAATGGAAGAAAAGGTTCAGAGTTAGCTTTGCAATTAAGACCGGATATTATTTTAATGGACCTTGTTATGGATGAGATGGATGGGATTGAAGCGACACGTGCTATTATTCAAGAATGGCGAGAAGCGAAAATTGTAGTTGTCACGAGCTTTTTAGATGATGAAAAGTTATATCCTGTTATTGAGGCGGGGGCGACAAGTTATTTATTAAAAACATCAAGAGCGAGTGATATTGCAGATGCTGTACGAGCTACTTATGATGGGGAAACGGTATTAGAGCCGAAAGTTACTGGAAAAATGATGTCTCGTATGCGTCAGAAGAAAGAACAACCTTTGCATGAGGAGTTAACAGAAAGAGAGTCTGAAATTTTGTTATTAATTGCAGAGGGGAAAAGTAATCAAGAGATTGCAGATGAGTTGTTTATTGCCCTTAAAACAGTAAAGACACATGTGAGTAATATATTAAATAAGCTAAATGTAAGTGACCGGACACAGGCGGTTATTTATGCGTTTAGACACCAATTGACGAAATAAGAAGGAAGCTTTGACTATATATGGTCAAAGCTTTTTATTGACGGTTATTTATGTAAGCGTTATCATTAAGGTGTTAACAGTACATACAAAGGGGAGAGAGTGTATGTTAGTTCAAACGATATTTGGAATGGATGAAACGAAAAAATTAGGTAATTATGTGAATGCGTTGCAAGCACTTTGTGAACAATATGATATTGAAACAGATCGTATTGCAATTATTGAGGCAACAGAAGAATATTATTTATTTCTAGTGAAGCAAGAAGATTGCTATGATGTTGTAAAAGTAGAAACAGTGGATACGAATATTGATTACTATACGAAAGCTTATAAAGTAAGTAGCTTTAATCATACTTCTTATCAAATGTAAAAAACTCCCGAAATGGGGGTTTTTTTATGATGCTTTCGATTCAGGTGAATGCTCCGTTAATGGTACTGTTTTTGCACCACTTAATTTTGCGATAGCAAAACCGATAATAGCCCCAACTAACGCTGGTACTAACCAGCCAATTTCTTCATTATATAATGGAATAAACTCAAAATAAGATGTGATAAATGAAACAGGAATATTCCCTTGTTTTAATCCGTCAAAAACGCTAACAACTGCTGTTCCGATTAAAGCACATACATAAACAGATCGATAGCCACCGAAATATTTATGAAGTAATGATAATAACACGAGTACAATTGCAACTGGATATACAACAAGTAAAATAGGAACAGAGATGGCGATAATTTTTGTTAAACCTAAGTTGGCAACTAATAATCCTAACAAGCAAATGACACTTGCTAACATTTTGTATGAAAATTTTGTCAATAATGTTGAGAAGTATTGACTGCATGCAGATACAAGTCCAACGCATGTTGTTAAGCAAGCAAGTGTAACGATAAGAGATAATAGAATTAGACCATATGGACCGAATAATTGTTGTACGATAACGGTAAGTAGCTGTCCTCCATTTTTTGCGTATCCGAGAGAGACACTAGTTGTACCGAGCCAGCCAAGTGCACCATATACAAGTACGAGACCAGTAGCGGCAATAAGTCCTGCTTTTGCTGTAGCGATGGCAATTGATTTACGATCACTCACACCTTTTGAGCGAATTGCATTTACAACGATAATCCCAAATGCAAGTGCTGAAATGGTATCCATCGTTAAGTATCCTTCCATAAAACCTTTGAAAATTGGAGAAGTTTGATACTCTTGCATGGCTGGTCCAGATTGCCCGAGGGGTGTAAATACACTCTTAACGAATAATAAAAAAATAGAGAGTAATAAAATAGGTGTTAATACACTTCCGATACGATCGACGAGCTTAGAAGGGTTTAAACTAAGCCAAAATACGATAGAAAAGAAGATGACTGTGTATAAAAATAGCACTAGGCTGCTAGAGCGAATAGTTTCTGGTAAGAAAGAGCTAACCCCCATTTCATAAGCGACATTAGCAACACGTGGGATGCCCATAGATGGACCGATTGCAATGTATACAACTACCGTAAAGAATATTCCGAATAATGGGTGAACATGACTTGCAAGTTGTTGCATTCCATTTCCTGATAGAGAAATAGCGATAACAGTAAGTAGTGGTAAGCCGACTCCTGTTAGTAAAAAACCAATCATTGCTGGCCAAAAGTTTTCACCAGCATTTTGTCCAAGCATTGGAGGGAAAATTAAATTTCCTGCCCCAAAAAATAAAGAAAATAGCATAAGGCCTGTGAAAAAAACATGTTTTTTTGATACAGTGTTCATTGTTTTTCCTCCTTTTTTGTAAATTCATTGTAAGAACACAAAAAACTCGTCCCTAAAGAAAGGGACGAGTTATATTTACCCGCGATACCACCCTAATTTATACATGTAGAAATAAATCTATATGTATACGGCTTTGCAACGTACAACATGATACGTGTTCCTTGTAACGGGGGACATCCGGTAAGAACTTACTTTAGCATTCGGTTCTACTTCTCGGAGATGATTTTCGGTTAAGCACTGAACGTTGGCTTTCAGCAAATCGCCAACTCTCTGGGGAACAGTCCTATAACGTACTCGTTCTCGTCAATGAATTTTAATTCAAGTATTCTGACAGTATTTTCACACGTTTTTTTTAGAAAGTCAACATATTTTTTGGGGAATACACTTTCCTGTAGAAATATAGCTGAGAATATAAGGGTTAATACTATTTGTAAAAATGCTGTAAAACATTATAGAGAATTGTAAAGTTTATGGAGAAAATCGATATTTATAGGAGTAAGGAAGGAATTGTTTGAATTTGCAGAGAATAATACAACAATCCACTTGCTGGAAAGAACAAACCAAAAGAGGTGACTGAAATGCTTGCGATGGGAGTATTATTTGGCATTATTGCTATAATTGGTTTTATGTGGTTATATTATTCGCGTTCGTTTAAACAAGCAGAAGTTTTACTCTTTCAAAAAGGTAGTTTGTTGACAAATCAGTCTAGATATTTAGTATGTCCGAAGTGTGGAAGTGCACAGGCCAGGAGTGGAGGATATCAAGAGTGTTGCAAAATTAGATTATGAAAGAAGGAAGCCTCACATTACTTTGTGAGGCTTCCTTCCTTACAATTTTTTCGCGCTCCAAATTGTCCAACGATCTCTTTCGATGATAGGAGAGACGTTTTGTAATGCCGTTTGGATATGATGTAGAAGTTGAGAAAGTTCATTATCTGTTAGTTCATATAGAATGGATCGGCCTGTTCGAGGAGATAAATCTTGTAGCAAAGCCTCTACAGAATCATGTACTTTTCGTACTTCCCATTGTGTTTGTATGGGGAACGCTTGAAGAGAATATTGTTGTAATTCTTGCTGAATAGTAGTGGTTTTTGGTCTTCTTTTCGCTTCTGTTTCAATGAGTTTTGGAAAGACAGAGAAAAAATATCCACGAAGGTGTTCAGGACTTCCTGGAATTGTACAATCTTCAATAGTTCGGTCTTGTAAAATAAGTATACCGTCTTTTTTTAATATGCGAGAAGCCTCTCGTATAAATGTGGGAATATCATGCAAATGATGAATGACTGCACGAGAAATGACAAGGTCGAATGTTTCATTAGGGAATGAGATATTATGTGCATCACCGTGAATGAATGAAATGTTTGGGAAGCCGTTACAATTTTCTTTTGCAGCTTGTAATATTTCTTTTGAAAAATCAAGCCCAATAACACTTTTGGCTCCCATAAGAGCAAGTTCTTTCGTGTAAATGCCGCCACCACAACCTATATCAATTACTTGTTTATTTTGCACATCTGCAATATTGTTTATTGTTTCCTGCCATGAAATATGTGCGTTACGACTTGCATACGTATACTTATTATTTGCATCATGAAAATTAATGGACATTGTAAAATCCTCCCTTCATTGTATAGTATAGCTCATTCTATATAATGTAACGTTTTTGTTTTATGTATGAGGATTATAAGAATTTCTTATTGGAAAAGGAGAATCGATTTGAAAGGGAAATATTTAATGGTTTTATGTGTTATTTTACTCGCGTCGTGTGGTCAAGCAGAGCAAAAGAAAGAATCGAAACAAGTAGAGGAGACAGTGAATGAAGTGAAAGAACCATTACAAATAACTGTTATACAAAAAGGTACAGAAGAAAAAAAATTGAAGAAAATGGATGCGGAGTTAGTGGTGGATATTATAAGCAAAGCAGAAAAACAAGAAGTAACAGGTAGCTTTGGTAAACCAGAATATGAAATACAAATTAGTAGAGAGGGGAAAATAGAAACGTATTATGCATGGTTAAGAGGAGAAGATCGCCGAGGATGGATGCAATATAAGAAAGATATGTATATGCTTAACGAAAAAGATACGGAAAAGCTTTTGGCTATCTTTCCAAAGATTCCAGAACAAAAAGAAGATGAGATGCAGGTAGGTACTTTAACGGAAGTAACAAAAAAAGACATGCAGATTACTGCGTTTCATATTAAAGCAGGTGATCAAAAAATGAATTATACAGTACGTTATACGATTTCACAATCACTATATAATAAGTTAGCAAAGGAACAAGAATATTATTTGCAATTAATTTTCCCGGAAAAGGTCCAAAAATTAATTGGCGCAAAAGAGAGTGAAATAATTTCAGCTGAAAAAGTAAAGGAAGGGTATAAACAGTATGAGT